>JAFDZJ010000395.1 GCA_018266965.1 Bacteroidota bacterium | reverse complement strand
TCAATTTTAGGGCATTCAAAACCTGAATAAGTTTGTTGTTTACATTTTGCCTTTGAGTGTTGAGTTGCTCGGCTTGTAGTTTTACTTTGCTCACATCGCTACCTTTTGCCAAAAGTTGGTCTTTGAGTAGCTGCATATTCTTGAGTAGCTTTTCGGTATTAACAATATTGCTATCCAAAAAAGCCAATTGATGCACGATGATTTGAGCATTGTAATAGAGTGTGGTAATATCAAACAAAACCTGTTCTTCTGTTTTTTGAAATTGCAATTCTGTAAGTTCTTTGGCTATTTGTGTGCTTTGTATTGCACCATAAACTTGTGGATTATACAAGGGCATGGCCAATTGTACATTTGCGTTGATGTTGTGTGGCACGCCAAATTGCAAATCCCTGAATTGTCCTTCGGGAGCTTGCGGATTGAGTGCATTCATCGGCATTAGCTGTGTAGGCAATTCCAGAAAATACTTGTAATCCGTATTGGCAGTAACTTTCGGAATGAGATTAGCTTGTGCTTCTTTTTTTCGTTGTTCGCTGATGGATATGTTATTGCGATTAATTTGCAAAGTTTTGTTATGAACTTGTGCTGTATCAATACATTGCTTCAAAGTCCAAACTTCTTGTGCTTGGGCTACATTCCAACCTGATAAAACTATCAAGCTAAATATAAGTTTGCGAGTGTTCACTAACATAATGAGATAAATTTTTTTATTTCTGTTTATTGATTGAAAAATAAGCAATAGCCGTAAAAGCTATGGTAACACCAATTCTGAATATCATTGCGAAAAATGTTTTTGTTTCATAGATACCACCCGAATTTATATGAACAAGCAATCCTAAAAACGCAATAATCAAAATGACTGTAGAAGCAGAAAGCAATTTAAAAGTCCAATTTTCGGATTTTAGAAAGCCATAGGCTGAAAAAAGATAAAGCACACTGCTGATAAAATTTGCCCAAACCACAAACAAGACATAGTTGCCTTCTTTGGCTCTTATACCAAACCAGTCAAAAATAACGGAAGAACTAAGAAATATAGTTAGTAACCCGAATCCTGTTAAAATAAGAGAAGATATATATGGAAGGAATTTTTTCATAAGTGCAATTTATAAATCAACTAATTTTTCTGTTTTCAAGAAGGATACGCCTAACCATACTACCGATGCTGTTATTGATATCGCACCTATCAACACAAAAATTGGAGGTAATCCTAAATACACTTCTAATAATATCCCTATAGGCATTAATAATCCTGCGAGGGCTAATCCAGAAATTACTTTTATGTGTTTCAGTTTATTTCTAAATTGAATTAATAAGGAGCCAATCAAAATATTTATAAAAGCAAATAAGTTGCCGTGCACATGAGCAAGTCTTGCCTCAAAATGTTTACCAATATTATATGATTCTGCCCATTCTTTGGCGTTAGGTGCAAAATCACGGAGATAAATCAATAGAAATCCGTATAGCATAAAAAAGCCCATTGTTAAAAATCCTATTGCTATGTTGTTTTTACCGTTCATGATAATAGTGTTTTATTCAATCCTGTTTTATCATTGTAAGCAACATTTTAAAGCGTTCAATAGCTTTCAATGCGTGAGGAATATTTGCCGGCATGATGATACAATCACCTTTTTTTAGATGGTACGATTTAGCGTTTATCGTTACTTCTGCTTCACCATCTAATATTTGCACAATTGCATCAAAAGGTGTTTTATGTTCTGATAAACCTTGCTCTTTGTCAAATGAAAACAAAGTCAAATTTCCACCTTTGTCTTTAGTTATCTGTTTGCTGATGACGCCCCCATTTGTATATTCAATCATTTCTTCAAGATTGAATACTGTTTCTTTTTCAAATGTTGCCATACTATAATATTTTATGTTAGTTAGTGTTCACTCGCAAAAGTAAGACTAATATTTTGATAGTGCAAATTGTTTTTGAAAAAAAATGGTTTAGCTTCTTCTTTTCACCCATTTATACCCTTCAAACCACAATACAGCTATTGTTGAGAGCGGCAATGATTCCTTCAAGATATCTAATAGCATCTTAACCCAAGTGTTTTTATGGGTTGTATTTATTGAGTTGTAGCCATACTGCTTTTGAGAAGTGAGTACTTCTTTATCATTAAGCCCATTCAAATGACCGGGAAAATTATACTTCATATTTTAGAATGATTTTGAAATACTATTGAATTTCATTTTTAATATTCTTGACCCACGCCTCAATGTCTTGTTTATCACTTTCGGACAATTTAGCATCACCATGAATAAGGGTATAAGATTTTAAGGGCATTTCATTGTCTCTGATGGTTTCAATGACTTCGTCTAATTTATGTAATTTCTTTTTGGTGGTATAAGCATTAAATTCATCAAAGTTGAGTTTTGCTTTGCCTTCATTTACATGGTCTGCCAACCACCATTTTATCGGTTGTACTTTGCTATACCAGGGATAAACTGTGTTATTAGAATGACAGTCATAACAACTTATTTTTAAAATCTTTTGAATATTTTCAGGCACATCATAATGCTGTGTAATAGCGTTTTCAGATACCTGAATGCTTTTGTTTTCTTTGGTTTTAAAGAATTGGATAGCTACCAAAAGAACGATTACCATAATCGTAG
>JAFDZJ010000394.1 GCA_018266965.1 Bacteroidota bacterium | reverse complement strand
TAATGGTAATATGACTAATAGTAAAGAAGCAGAATATTTCATTCGAAAGTTACCGTATTGTTATTGTAGTCAATTGATATTTTGCCAAATTGTTCTAATGCAGATTGGCCAAAAAGTAATGGTGCTATTGAGTTATTAACAACAGAAGCATTTATATCGTATATCGTTCTGTCCCCAATTGTTACTTCTTTCAATTTAATAATTGTTCCAACAGAAATATCTCCATTAGCATCAATAAATTCTGCCTTCCCTAAAATATCCTCTTTAGTTAATTTTCCTTGTTTGTATAAATATGAGGCTTCAACATTTGAAATTGAAATTAGTCCTGCTCCTGTATCAAATATGAAAACCATATTTAGACCATTTATTAATACTGGTATTTTGTAAACGCCATTTTCTTTTGTCATTTTAATAATAGTCTTTCCGGAAAATTGTCTTTTAGTAGATGCAACTTCGGTCGGTTGAGAACCACTGTTTTTCTTTTTATATCTGCCTGATTTTGAGCAGCCCGAACAGCCAGAAAAAATCATGGAGATTAGTAAAAGTATTATGGTTATTCTAATCATTTGATGTCACCTATTTTTGGAAAAATTTGAATTAAAAATCTTTGATTGTCAGCTTCGTTTATTTGTCTTCCAACACCACCCCAGCCATTCCCAGATAGTTGTAAGTCAATAAGGTTGTTATATTCCGGTGCTTCAAAGTCAATTCCTTGTGTCCGCCAATAGTTTCTCAAACTCAATGCCCTTTGATAGCTTAATTCATAATTGTGATTTTCCTCGCCAGTTTTGGAGGCATATCCTGCAATGACTAAAATGTACGAAACATCTTTAAGCTTTGAATCAGATTCTTTTGATTTTTTCAAACCATCTATAATTGATTTTAATTTAACCCCGGCTCTATTAATGTTGCTAATTGTTGAAAAATAATTTTCCAAATCACTTGAAGATATTTTTGATTTATCGGGATTGAATTTTACATCGAATGAAAGTTTGAACCTTTTATATTCCTCTTCATAAGTAAATAAAGATTTTTCACTTTTTAGAGGTTTTAAATTTTCATCAACTGCATTTACAATTGCCAACTGCCTTTCCAAATCTTTTATTTGTCTAGATTGCTTAGTAAAGACTAAAACGAAGAGTACAAGCATAATAAAAAACAGACTTGTCATTAAGTCTGTGTAACTAGGCCAAAAGAAATCTGTTTTTTTAGAGTTCATTATTTTGTTCTTCCTTTTTCTTAAAGATTTTCTTAAAGGACCTGGATATTTTGTTACCTATTGTACTTTGCCCATTTTTCTTAATCGCTTCTAACTCTATTATCATTTTAGATAATTTATCATTAAAGGATTTTATTTCGTTTGATACGCTGCCTATTTGTGAAGCATTACTCATTTTCATATCAGATAAATGTTTACTCACTGGCTCTAAAAAATCGAGCCTATCTAATTTTTTCCATCTTTCTGGATACTC
Organism: Bacteroidota bacterium; assembly: GCA_018266965.1. Classification (GTDB taxonomy): domain Bacteria; phylum Bacteroidota; class Bacteroidia; order Flavobacteriales; family Weeksellaceae; genus Amniculibacterium. The sequence continues at coordinate 3,735 of JAFDZJ010000394.1, read as the reverse complement.
CTTTTGCATCAACTCAAGTTCTTTTAATGTTAATTTCTGTACCTCCATTATTCTGTCTTGAGTGAATTCTTTGAGTTTTACTAATGATTCATCTAATGTATTTCCAACACCGTTTACGGCTTGTGTTATTAATTGATGGCTATTATCTAAAGCATTGTAATGACTTTGGAGAAATTTTACTAATTCTTTGTTTTCGGAAAATATTGCTATTATTTGCTGGCCTAGTTCATGAAAGTTTCCAGTTCGTTCAATCATTTCATTCAACTTAACTGTAAATCCTTTTGTATCATTTACTAGGTCATTAATTGAACTTAGATACATATTAAACTCAGCAAATTTATCAGTAGATACCTGTAATTCTCTTAACACTTTTACATTGGCTTTTGCAAATTCCATTATATCCATGTTGTCCAGTGTCGTAAGTATTTTCTCTTGTGCTATTAAAGCGTCATGATTTTTACCCATTACAGAACTAAGTTTCCCTACGTTCCCTTTAAATTCTTCATTGAATTTATGTAAGTTGCTTTGTAATGAAAATAATGTAGAATTAATATTTTGGTTTAGCAGTGGAAGTAAATCAATCTGGATAAATGTGTAAAAGTCATTTTTTTTGTCTTCAACTAAAACTTTAGCACCTTTAAAAATATATCCTGAATTTATAATGGTAAGTAACAAGCCAGTAAAACTTGCTATCATCGCAATTTTTACTCCTCCTAAAAGGAGGGAAATTGCACTGTCTAATGCAGCAGGTTCAGTTACAAAGTCTACCCCCGAAATTTGAAACAAACCAAATACTATTCCTAAAAAAGTACCTAATAGGCCAAGATACAGTGGCAGAGAGATTGATTGGCTTATATCATCTTCAATTGCATCAGTATTACGTTCAATTACATCCTTAATAAGGTGGAAGTCAGATGCAACACCTCTATTTCTGATTAGGTAAGTGTTCAGTGCATAAATCAGTTTATCAGTTACATGATTGCCACCAGACTTTTTATGAATTAGGTCTATATAAATCCTGTCATCATCTTCATATATATCCGGTCTTAAAACAATGCCGTCAGGGGTTTTAATTTCTGGTTGTATGATTTTTGGTTGGCTTTCTTGTGCATATTTCCTAATGTCCGACAATAGTTCCTTAGGATGCAAATCAAAAAAGGATTTTGAAAAGCCTGGCTTAATGATTTCAAAGCAATCTGATTCGGGAAATATTGATTTGAATACAGCTATTTTACTTTTTGTTCTGTAAAAGATATAAAGTTGTACCGCAATAATTATGCAAACTCCAGTTAATTCTAATGCCTCAAATTTATTCATATCTGATTATTGCTTTTGATTTGATAATCCATTTGTCGCCTTCCAGTGATGCAACTCCTTTACGTTTGGTGATAATATTATTAACTGGACTACCTGGCATATTTTCTTCTTCGCAAGCTGGTTTAATATATGCCTCACTTCTTTTTGCAATATCATTTACTGGTGCACCTCCTGTATGAATTTCAAACAAAGCTTCAGTTTTATTCGATTTTACTATAAACCTGTAAACAGTATCATTTTTTTGGTAGCTTTTATTAGAGTTGGGAAAATAGTCATCCACCGGCTTCATCATATAAAATACTTCGTCTGCACTGGTTTGATACGTTTCAGTAGGTTGCTGCTTTTGAATGACCTGGCTTGGAATTGTACTGCTATATTCAAGTATTGAAATTCTATTTTGCAATTTGCTAATTGCATCATTTAGCTCAGATATTTTATCACTATTTTGAATAAATCGTTCAACGTCACTTTTAGTTACATTTTTGGAATATGAATCATGTTGTGTAAACCTATTTGGTGTAGTATCATCATCTGCTATTTTTTTTCTTCTGTCTATTCTGTCATGAATATTCGACATCTGAATGAGACAAAAAATCAAGACTCCTATGATTAAAAATAATGTTAGTAAATTCCAGAAATTTAAATGTGAAAAGGAGAAAAATCCTTTCTCATTACTTTTCATTTCATTTTGTATTCCATCCACTGTTTTATTTGCTGGGCTGTCAATTGAAACATTTGGGGTGGTGGAGGGGGCAACAACAGGCGGGACAGCTTTCTTTAAAAACTCTAGTATTTCTTTTTCAAGATTAGATTTCATAGCTTCATCATCAATAGGAAACTTGGTGCCGTATTGGTTTTTGTAAACATCGAGAGACTTACTGATAATTATGCTAGCAGATTCTTCGGGGGATTTATTGACAAGTTCACCTAAATCTAACTTATTAATGTTTTCAGACAATTTGATTTTTACCTTATCAAACCTGTTGGATAATTGTGCTGATAAAGTATTATAATTTGAGGCATCTGCTAACGTCTTTGTTGTTAGATGGGTTTTTATACTATCATAAACTATTCTATTCTTTTGTCCATCCGGCGAATTCACAAATTTTTCAATACAGTAGTTCGTCAATTTGTAATTTATATAATCTCGTGACTTACTTATTGCTTCTTGTGTAACTTGACCGAAAGACAAAATTGTCAAGAGCAAACACAAAAAAGAAAAACATAGTTTTATTTTCATGTTAGTTTGTAATTACTTGTTATCGTTATGGATTTGGTTAGCTAGTCTATTAATACAGCCCTTCAATGGGTAAAAAAACAATGTCTCCTCAATATTTATGTCAACATTGTCATTTGCTTCTGCTATTTTCTCTTTTATCCCACTTACTAAATCATTTGCAATGTTTTCTTTTAAAAGCAGCTTGTATTTCTCTAAATTTTTTGGATTAATTCCAAAGTTTTCAAAGAAATTAAATTTTGAATTGTAGCCAAAGAAAGTGTCAATAAAGCTAAAAGCCTCGGCTTTAACTTGATTCTTGATACCGTCATTTTCAATTTGGTTGTATTTTAACTCTGCTGAAGGGATTGTACTTGTTTTATCAATACCAATCAAAACGTTTAATATTTCCTTTTCTAATGCTTCAAATTTTGAATAGTCCCTACATTCTAAACCACCTTTGCATGTAATTTCTTTTGGGTTATCGAACATTCTAAATTCCAGTGAAATATTTTCTTGTGAACCGTATACATCATTGAAGATTACTTTTGTAAAATCTTTTAATGTGGACAAGTCTTTCCCACCACTAGCAATTTTTATCAATTTCGAACCATTGCCACTAAAAGTAATGAACTGAGGAATTGGCAAATTTTTAGTTTTCATTAAATTAGCAACATGATAAATAATGGCTGTATAAAAGAAAACAAATACTAGTTTTAAATCATTGTCCTCAGAAAGTAGTTTTGAAAATGATAATGCAATTTTATTGTCCCTAATAATTTTATTTTCCTCAATTGAAAAGAAGAATTCGCATAGTTCAATAGAATTGTTTGTCTTTTGTTTTAGGCTGTCATAAATACTTAGTAAATTTTTTGCCGATGTATTAGAAAGCGAATTTTTTATTATTGGTTCATATTTCTGAACAAAGCCATTATCATTCGAAGTATAGCCATATCCATCACCGAAAATAGAATTTGCGGCAAACCTAAAAGAACTTAATAGAATCGGTGTTTCGCTTTTATAAATAACTATATCTGTGGTGCCACCACCAATGTCAATATTAATTGCTGGACGGTCGTGGGGTTTTACTCCTTCTTTGTGATAGTAATAGTAAAATGGTGCAAAAGACTCAGACAGCTTGTATAATTTTTTATGATTTCCGAAATACCTTTCGTAAAAAACAGTCCATGCTGTTTCAAGTT
>JAFDZJ010000393.1 GCA_018266965.1 Bacteroidota bacterium | reverse complement strand
TGAAAAAAATCGTAATGCCAATAACATACTAACGAAACAAATTTCTAAATAACAACCATGAACTGCTTACCGAATAATTCTTTTCAATCTTCATTCTTGCAGCATTCCCCATTTGCGCCCGTAATGATGCACTCTTCAACAATTCCTCTAATTTATTTTCCCAATCATCAATGGATTCACAAACAAAGCCATTGACTCCATCATCTACTATATTAGCATTAACACCTACCGGTGAAACCAAAGCAGGTATGCCCAAAGACATATATTGAATAGCTTTAAAACCGCATTTTCCTTTGGAAATTTCATCATCAAGTAAAGGCATCAGACCAATGTGCATTTTTAATAAATCCGCTGCCTCTGTCTCTTTTCTCCACTCTATAAACTGATAGTTTCTTAATCGTAATTCCGGATTTTTGTTGGCAATTACAATAAAGGTAAAATTATACTTGAGTTGTAAGTTTTGTAATGCCGGTATTACTAAGTCTAAATATTTTAACGTACTAAAAGTACCTGTCCACCCTATATTCGGATTATCTGTTTGCTGGTTTTGAAGTTTATTGTGAACAAGTTCTGTGTTTACAACAGTTGGAACAATTTCAACATTTTTACAATATTTACTTGCAAATGCTGCTAAATATTCATTGCCTGCTGAAACCTTATAAGATATTTTACAAATTGTAGCAATCTTAGAAGGCCATTTAAAAAACTTAGCTATTCGATTATTCTCCGAAGCAACAGGTACCCAAATAGCATCATCAAAATCAAATATCATTTTTTTGCAAAATATTTTTGCAATGATCCATTCAAAAATGGGTGGGCCTAAAGGTGCTGCTTCCCGATGCACAAACACAAAATCATATTTCCCAACCGTAAACATAAGCAACCATCTTCTAATAAAACCTCCTAATACTGCTAATGCTTTTTGAAAATGCCGCCCGGGTAGAAAAAAAAATTTCCAAGCAGATATACTTAGAAAAGGTTGATAAGAATAAGTGATGCCCTCCTTAGTTAAAAGTGCTAAATAATGTTCAAAGCGGTAACGCTGTGATGGTGATTCATTGACAGGATATGGCGCAAGAAATAATATTTTCACTGTGCAAGTAAATGATAAACGGATTTATAAACTTCAATGCCTTTTCGTAAGTCATAATAAACAAATGCGGATTCACGAATTTGTTTTTTAGTCAGCTCTTGAATGGATGATAGATTTACAATAGCTGCACGAAGTGTAGCATCAGAAAAGTTTTTTAAAACTATACCTGTGCCGCCTGACTCTACAATCCTTCCTGTATCACCAATATCATTACAGATAATCGGAATACCCATAGCCATAATTTCCCCTTGCTTTGTTGGCGATGATGCTTTCTTGGAATATGCATCTTTGATAAAGAAAATGCTCCATCTGCTAAGAGCCAATAAGCCGGGAACTTCATTTCTACCTGCGGGCACCACAATAATATCATTTTCCAATATTCCTTTAGGCACGGCCTTACTCAGCACTTCTTCTTTTTTATTTTGAGTGATAAACAAAAACTTAGAAGCGGGCTTTTTTTCCTTTAATAATTTGAAGAAATCCAACATTTCATCTGTCAAATACCATCCACCCAAAGAACCCAGATAGGTCAATATCTTATCGTCTTTTTCAATATGATGTTTTTGTCTTAGCGTATTTATTTCGTCTTCAGATATTTTTGTATAATCAAAATGTGCTAAATCTACACAACAGGGTATCACTGAAATTTTATCTTCACTTACACTATAGTTTGTTACTAACTCTTCTTTCCCATTTTCCGTCAATGATATAATATGTGCAGATTCTTTAAAATATTTTCTTTCTTTCTGCTTATATATTTTATAAAACAAACGGTATATCGGATTTTTCAGATTCCATTGTCCATTATCTACTCGCTCATCCACCCAAAATCCACGCATATCAAAAAGAAAGGGAAGTTTACATCGTCTTTTTAAATACAACCCGGCGGCAGCAGCTACATAACTTCTGCAATGAATAAAATCAAACCGAAACTCCTTATGCAATTGCAATGATTTTTTTTTCATACGCCAATTGTCATAGATTTTGGAAAGTACAGGCGGGCGAGTAGAAAACATTTCAGGGATCCAGCGAATATTATTTTCAGTACAAATTTTTTGAATAATCGTTTTATTCTGTTCGTATCGTTTTTTTTTCTCAAAACTTAATAATGTAAATTCATAACCTTCTTTAGACAATCCTACCAAATAGGGCAACACCTGAGATTGCCCTAACGGGTCCGTCATACCGTCATAAGAGATATAAAGAATTGTTTTTTTCATTACTCTATTTAGGTAAAGGAATAGTTTTCGGAATCATTCCCGACGTGTATGCGTTTCTTTTCTTCCAATTTCGCAATAATGAAAGCTTCTTTTCGGTAGTCCACATTTTAGTAAGATATAAACTACCATTAGCAATAGATGTTTGTGCTACAGATTGATAAGGATAATTATTAGTCATTATATATTCTATTGATTTTACATATAAATCATGTGCATGCTCCATTACCATATAATGTGCTTCATCCAAAGATTTTGCATTCCGGATATCTATAGTATCTGTAGTTATTATATTTCCCGAATCAATACCGACATTGAGCCACATGATTGTGTTACCCACCAAATGAAAATCTCCGTTTGCAATACACCAGTTAGTACAGTTTGGCCCTCCTTTTACATAAGGAGATAAACCTGTATGCAAATTCATAATCCCGACACTTATTGGCAAGCAAACTAATGGTTCTTTTATTAAAGTAGTTCCTGAAACAATAATCAGATCTGGTTTTAATTCTTTTGAAAATTTCTCGGTAGTGCTTTCGTTTATAGAGTTGACTTTTATTGTTGGCACATCAGGCCAAAGTGCAAATTGGCTGTCATAAATGCGCATCAATCTTTTCCATGCGTTATATATTGGTGCAAACCGAATGCGATCAACGACACGCTTTACCAAACTTGTTTTTTTCTGTTTTCTTCCTGTACCAAAATGAGTATCTACCACAATACCCACTACATTAAATTGTTTGGCAATTTTATTAGCTAAAGCTTTTTGATTAGCAGCACTGCCACACCAGATAATGATTCTCTTATTATTTTCCGGCATATTTTTTTAACACGCTATAAAGACCATTCATTCTCAAAGCAGTTTTCCATTTCGATTCTTCATAAAGTTCAACCCTTGGGATGCTAAATAAATTATCCTTATTATAATTATAAAATTTCTGTTCCACAGCCAATCCAAATCTGTATCCTTGTTCTTGAGCTATTTGCATCACTCGCCTATCATAACTACCAATCGGGTATGAAATCGTATCTGGAAAGAAGCCAAGATTTTCTTGAATGATTTGTCCTGAAATTTTTAATTCACTTTCAATTTCGCATTTATCTTCCAATGATGCAAGCATCGGATGCGTATGCGAATGAGAACCAATGATGAAACCCGCTGTCGCTAATTCTTTAATATCTTTCCAATCCATCATTTTCCCTGAGGGAGTTGACACATCCTTACATTGCTCTTCAATAGATTGAAGTACGGCCAATCTTTTTGTATTTGAAAGACTCTTCATCCATGGCTTTACCTGTTTCATCACTTCATTACTCCTTCCGCTTATCTTAAATGGTATTGATTTTAAATGCTTGGGTACAAAATCATATTCTAACAACAAATGCGTTGTTGAAGTATTTGCAAAAATATTATCCAAAATGTATGTCCATGTTGGAATATTTCTATTGATACAATCCGTAACAATATAAAATGAAGCAGGGCAATTATATTTCTTTAGGATTGGAGCAGCTATTTCTATATTATCCTTATACCCATCATCAAAAAGTATTGTTGCGATCTTTCCTTTTGACTTAAATGCTGCAGGTTCTTTCAAAAAATTTTCCAACGGAACAACATAATAGTTTTTGCTGAGCTTTGCCACAATAGATTCAAATAACCTTGGAGTCATCGGTGGCCACATAGAGTCCTGCTCTTCGCTTACTCTATGAAACAAGAAGTTTCGGATCATCATTGAGCCTCTATGTATTTTGCATACCACATTTGAAAAAAAATCAACGACCACAATCTTTTATCATGAAATTCTCTCCCACTTCTAAACTCTTTAATATATCTATTTATTTCTTGCTCATTAAAAAGTCCTTGTTGTTTTATTTTTTGAATATCTAACCATTTATCAATCAAATAAGAAAGTTCTCCAGATAACCACTTTCCGATTGGCGCAGGGAATCCCCACTTTCTCCGATAAACTAAATCGTTTGGCAAATAGCGTTCTAATAGTTTTTTCATTAGGTACTTAGCTGTGCCATTCTTTATCTTCAATGATTCCGGCAAATTATAGCTGTATTCCATCAACCTATAGTCTAAATATGGAGTACGCACTTCCAGTGCACTAGCCATAGAGGCAATATCCATTTTATATAAAAGATTGTTTGCTAAATATTGATCAATATCAAATAATGAAATCTTTTCAAAATCAGATAGCGCCATTTTATCAATCTCACTCCAATTATCTTTTATGGATAAATGAGTTTCATTTGCATTTAATAATTTTTGGATTTCTTTTTCTGAAAACATATACTGCTGCTCCGACCACAGATGCGCCATCAAGTTTTCAGAAGGCAGGTCAAACAATCTGGAAGCTCTGTTGTATCGATTGCCCATCTGCTGTAAAACAGATTTTATCAAATGACGGCCAAGCCCTGCATCAAACCGAAAGATTCTCTTTATCTTATGATACAAACCATAATGTCCATAACCCATAAAAAGTTCATCGCCACCATCACCACTCATTGCAACTGTAACATTTTTTCTGGCAACGTTGCAAACTAAATAACTGGGTATCGTAGAAGGTGCAGCAAAAGGTTCATCATAGTAATCAACAATATTTTCAACAATATCAATGGAGTTCTTTTCCGTTAATCTCGTTTCACTATGATTTGTTTTTAAAATTTGTGCTACCTGTGCGGCATAAGCCGATTCATCATAGCCTGTCACATCAAATCCAATCGTAAATGTATTGACCGGATTGGTATTTTGCTTTTGAAACAATGCGCAAATCAAGGATGAATCAGTGCCACCACTCAAAAAAGCGCCAATAGGTACATCACTGATTTGACGATACCTCACCGCCGAACTAAGTAATGCTTCAAACTCATCCAATGCTTCATTTTCATTTTTGTGTGGAAGCGGACGAGTAGCTATTTTTTCAAAAAAATTATAATACTGCTTAATCGTTGTTTTTCCGTTTTCCCAAACCAAATAGTGCCCTTTTGGAATTTTATAAAAGTTTTCCAATATGCAATGCGCATCAGGTACATATTCTAAAAACAAATAATTTTGTACTGCTGTTTTATTGATTTTCTTTTCAATAGGAAGTTTCAAAATCGCTTTAAGTTCTGAAGCAAAAACAAAGTCATCGTCTTTTTGATAACAAACAATTGGTTTTACACCAAAACGATCACGAATAAGATAAAATTTTTTATCTACCGTGTCCCAAATAGCAATAGCGAACATTCCATTAAAGTCATTCAGGCATGCAATACCTTTTTGCGCAAAAGCTTCAATGATGATTTCTGAATCGGAAGTGGTTCGAGGCGAAATATTATATTGCACCGCGATTTCTTTATAGTTATACACTTCGCCATTATACACCATCACATATCGGCCATCCCTTGAATAAAAAGGTTGATGCGCTGCTTCTGAAAGATCTATAATACTTAATCTGCGATGACCAAGGCCAACGCCGGATGTATTGTCTAAATAAAATCCTTCGGCATCAGGACCTCTGTGTTGTAAGGCCCTTGTGATGAGGTGCAGCTGCCCCTCTGAATAATGTCGGGAAATGAATCCTGCTATTCCGCACATATTGTGTTCTTGAAAGTCGCAAATACAGGCGACGTGTAAAAATAAAAGCAATTAAAAAGAAAAGCCATATTGTGTAAGAAAGAAAATAAGTTACTCGTTGAAACAAAGATCCAATAGATGCGGGGTATTTATTTACGGCACCATATTTATAGTTTAGAAAAATATCCATTACCGTTTCTTTAGGATATTGACGATATAAAGAAAGTAAAGTTTGTGGATTTTTTACTAACTCAGCTATTCCCGGCCTTCCTACGCCTCTAATTTCAGCCAAGTCAGGCTCCATATTGGTATCAAAAAAATGCCATGAGTTATTGTAATAAGCTTCAAAACAAAAATGCCCGCCATATTTTGGGCCATGAAACCCAACTTCTCTTGTTGCTATTCCTTTTCGCTGCATCAGCTCCATTGCAATAAGAGATTGCTGACTGCAGGATCCGTTTGGATGCTTTAGTATATCGTCATTAAGAATTATAGAAGAGTAGCCCGATTTAGAAACTAATGATACTAGGTAAGCTAAATAATTGTTTTCAAAACCATAGTTAGAATAACCGTGATAAAATCTTAAACGAACAACTTCGGATACTATCTCTGCATATTGACTATCAAAATTCAACTGACGGTCACCATAACGAGCCTTATAAAGACTATCACAATAGGCTGCAATTTTTTCAACACTGCTCAACCTGCTCAATGAAGCATCAAAAGATTCCGGCCGTTCCATCTCAGGTGATTTTCTATCCAACTTTCGTAGTGGATTTTTATTCCCTGCAAATTGAAATAATAATACAGATAAAGAAAGGCAGAAGCAAATAAAGAATATAACTTGAAGGATGTAAACAGTTTTTTTCATTCGTTCTACTTATAGCTTAGATATTGGAATAATAAATGCTAAGTTGAGATAAACCACTTATGGATTTACATTGTATTTTAACTATTTATTGAATATTGAGTACCTACACTCTTCAATCGTAGGGGGTTTTTCTATTGCAGCCGTATTTTTACGATTCTTTTAAATTTTTCGCTTTAATTATCATTTTAAGCCCATCTTCTAATGAAATAAAATTTTTTCCTAACAACAACTTCATATTTTCAATATCCGGTTGCCTGCGTGTCATATCGCCTTCGGGTAAAGGCGGCAAGTGCACGATTTTTGAAGAAGAGTTGGTAATCTTGATTATGGTTTTTGCCAATTCTAAAACAGTACAAGTAGCATCATTGCCAATATTTACCACATCATTTACAAATAAATTTTTTTCCATTGCATTGATACAAGCAGTTGTATTATCCGTTATGTAGCAGAATGTACGCGTTTGCTGTCCATCGCCATATACTGTAATATCTTTATTAATTAATGCGGCATCTAAGAATTTTGAAATTACAAAATCAGGGCTTTGCTTGGGCCCGTAAGTATTGAAGAAACGGAACAAAGTATATTCTAATCCAAACTCTTGATGATAGGAACGACAATAAGATTCACCTACATTTTTTACAACGGCATAAGGTAATCTTGAGTTCAATGGTGTCGTTTGTTCATTCTGCGGCAAGTGTACCGGCTCTCCATACACTTCGGATGAAGATGAAAAGAAAACTCTTTTTACTCCTGTGTTCTTAGCTAAATCCAATACATTACGAATACCTTGTAAATCATTCAAGACCATCACTGGATTATCCAAGGTTCTTTTTACACCCACTACCGCTGCATAATGAAATACAAAATCAAAATGAAAAGATAGAAATACAGCAGCTATGTCATTATAATTATTTACATCGCACTTAATAAATCTGCAATTTGAATGTTTGGGTAAGTTTTCCATTCTGCCGGTTAGCATGTTGTCCACTAACACAACTTCATATTTTCCATTAGTCAATAATGCGTCAGCAAGTGAAGATGGAACAAAACCCGCACCTCCAGTAATTAAAATTTTCATGATTTTTTTTTAGATATATTTTTTAAGATAGTTTTATTTATCACATTCAAAGGTGAATACCAAAATGCTTTTAACAGAAAATATGGAATCAGATATCGCTTTGAGGGAAAATAATAGCTCATGCCAGCTAATTTTAAATTCATATTTGAATAAGCTTTACGTCTAACACTTCGATCTACAAACCATTTTTGCTCATCAGCCTTTTTATACAAATAAATCATTTCTTTTATAACTTTCGTATTATTTGTAGTCATACTCTGTTCGTGTTGCCGGTAAATCCAAAGTATTTGATCGATAAATATAGGCTCAGTCCTGCTAGCTAATTGGAGACAAATATCTCTATCCGCAGGCGATGAAAGTCTTGTATCAAATTTCACACCTTCGTCAATAAGAGATCTATGAACTATAATATTGCTACAAGGACCCGGGACAACTTCTTTTTCCCAAAGAAGTAAATTCGTAACTATATTAGTAGGGGTAATTCCGCCTTTTGTAAAATGTAAATGCTTGTCATTTTCATATAAATACTCATAATCGCTAAATGTCCATTTCGATCCGGTTTCATTTAATGTATGAATTTTTACTGAAAGGTTGTTCTCCTTCCATATATCATCTGCGTCCAAAAAAGCTATATAGCTACCTCGTGTATTTTCAATACCAACATTCCTTGTATCTGAAACACCGGTATTTGTTTTATCGATATATATAATACGATTATCTTGACTGGCAAGTCCTTTTATTATTTCCAAAGATTTATCTGTGCTCCCGTCATTCAATACAATTATTTCAAAATCTTGAAAAGTTTGATTCAATACCGAGCGAATTGTTTGCTCAATATATTTTTCTGCATTGTAAACAGGAATGATAACTGAAACCAGTGGAGAACTCATAAATTATTTTCTACAAACGGCAAATTGTACCGGACATTCTTTTTTAATGCGCCCCTTATCTTTTTCCAAAACAAAATCTTTATCCGTAGCATATAATGGATAACCAAAAAATGCTTTCATAAACCCGCTGCGAAAATTGTAAGGCATTTTTCTTATTCCAAAACTTAAAAACAGTTTTTCAAATAAGTGTCCAACAGTTTTGCCAAAAGATTTTTTATCATACCGGCTGTATCGCTGACCGAATAAATCGACTGATGCAAAGCTCTTTGATAGAATCTGCTGAAGTTCATCCACCGTAAACTCTTGAATATGATAAGGATTTACGATAACTCCATCCGGACTTGATACTGCCCGATTAGGTGTAGAAAGAATTAACAGCCCTCCGGGTTTTAATACTCTTGCAAACTCCGCTGCCATTTCATTATACTTTCCGGTATGTTCAATCGTTTCAAAGGATACAATTTTATCAAAATAATTGTCCGGAAAGTCTAAATTAGTTCCATCCAACACTTTGAAAGATAAATTACTTTTTTTCCACCTGCTATTACATTCGTCTATTGCTTCTTGAGCAATATCACCACCTATCACATTGCCTTTAGTGTTTTGTGCAATCATATCACTGCCAAAACCGGTACCACAGGCAATATCCAATACAACATCGTTTTCATTGATGAGCTTAAACGCTTCATTGTAGCGATGAATATGCTCACCCCACCAACGCCCTGAAGCATCAGCTACTTGTCTTTCGTCTGACATAAGGAATAATAATTATCTAATGTGAAATAAGGTGCAAATTTATGCTTCTATAGGCTTGGTTGAATACCTTTTTATCGTTTTGCCCATATCTTGTAAAAAAAGAAATGGATGATTGATGAAAGATTTGATAATATATTTTGCAACCAACTTCCAAGAATGTACCATACCAAATCCTTTGGCTAAGGAAAGAAAATATAAACTTCGGAAACGACTAAGATTCTTTTTGGGTAATAAATTTTTTCGCTTCAACTCGTAATAAAATTTCTCGTTATCTATTATCAATTTGGGCGAAACCAAATTGGACATACTTTGATTAGTATATCTATAAAGCAGTTTACCTTTTTCAGTTTGAAGGCATAAGCCCTTCGCATATTTTGACACTTCTAAAATAAAAAACCGATCGGCAGTGCTGCTCAAATCTGTATTAAAAACAATATTGTTGGTAGTCAAAATGCTTTTTCGAAACATATAGTTTGAAGGCACTGTAGATGCGCTACTATCAAAAAACAATATTTCGGTTTCAGGATCTTTTGCTACTGCATTTTTTGTGGCTGCATTAAGTGGAAATGTTTCTACAATTCCGCCAGCAAAACCTGCTCTGTCATTGATGGATAAAGCATCTATACGTACCTTCAAAAAATCGGTGGTCATTAAATCATCAGCATCAAAAAAGATAATATACTCTCCATTGGCTAATTTCATCCCATTATTCCTAGCAACTGCAACACCTGAATTGCTTTGATTGATCAAAAGAATTCTCTCGTCTAAAAATAAATTACAAATTTCAACTGTATTATCTTTTGAGCCATCATTTACAATAATCAACTCCCAATTTGTATAAGATTGCTGTAATATGGATTGAATGGTCTCACCAATAAAATTGGCCGCATTATAAGCAGGTATGATGATGGAAACAAGTCCTGGTTTTTCGTACATGACAATAGTTTTACAGATTTAAAACCCCGATTCAACTTGCAACACAAATTGATCGGATATTGGATTTTTAACTTCGTAAAACTATAAAACAAAAAAAACCGAATAACCAATTTACCTACTATTATAACACAATTAGAGTGTTTCCACAATCCTATATTCGTATTTTTCAAAAACAAAATCGTAATCTTACGCAAACGCTATTGCAATAACTCAAGATAGGGTTTCCTGTTTTCAGGAGTATCGCTAAAATATTTTAATACAGAAACTTTTAAAGCGGTACCGACCTTTTCCAATTTTTCAGGATTTTTATATGCTTCTCTAATTACTTGTTCAATTGAACTATCCAGATTTTCAGGATCTAAAAAATATCCATTCTCTCCTTCTTTGATATAATCATCAAAATCTCCAACACCTTTACAAACTGCTACCGCTTTTTGTAACAAGCCCATTTCCTTCACTACATTATTGCTTGCTTCAGTAAGAGAAGGATGTATCAATAAATCTGACGCAGCCATATAATTCACAAAATCCTGACGAAAACCGGTGAAAATTATTTTATCTTCTAAATTATTTTCTAAAACATACTGCTCCAATTGAGGTTTTAATGGCCCGTCATCCATAACCAACATTTTTATTGAAAGCCCTTCTTTAATCATTTTGTTGACTACTTCAAAGACTGGTAAATGCTGTTTGGTCGCAACCATACGACTCACCATGATCAACATCAAATTACACTGATATTGCTTTCGTAATGCTAACACTTTATCATCCTCAGGCTTTTGATATTTTGAAAAATCATAGATATACGGAATCCGTTTTACTTTTTTCATATTGCAGTGCTCATATTCCTCCATACTACGCCATACACCTGAAGAAGGGACTATAATTTTCTTTGCAAGCCGATTTATCATTTTATCAATCAGCGCTTCCTTTTTATTTCTCTTTACTTCAAACTTATTCCCAAGCTCGGCATAAAATTCAGACTCGGCATGATGGCGAAAAGCTACGACTTTGGCATTTAAAAACGGCTGTGCCAAAAGAGATGGTAATATGGCTTCTTGAAGATGACTCCAGATGAAGTCAATTTTTTCTCTCTTACAAATTCGTATTAAGTTTCTACTTTGTTTCAAAAAAAATTTCCAGGATGGCTTACGTGAAATTGTATAATTATTGATTTTAATCCCCATTTTTTCTAACTCACTATGAATGGGGCCTCTATCAGATAAAGCAAGAATTATCACCTCATGCCCATCTTCAATCAAGGCATTGCAAATTGTTTCGATTACAACAGAGCGATAATTGGGTGGGTAATAAAGTAAAATCTTTTTCATTTTAATGTTACTATAACGTAGTGGCTATAGTTGATGAAAGGCTTACTTAAATACTATATTAAAAACGGCACGCATAAATCTTTTATCATAGAAAAAGCGCATTGCTTTGGGCAAGTATTTTAATGCGAGTTTTTTATTAAGTGACGAAGTATTGTAAAGTAATGCCAAGTTCCATCTTGCTATAATATATTGATAGTTCTTCAAGAAGTTCCATTTCGCTAAAATCTTAAATAAATCACGTTTCATTAACAAACTTCGTTTTTCCGAATAACCAATTAATGGGCGAAAGTATTTAACCGTCTCCGCGTCTCTGTATCCTACTTTATACTCATAAGAAACTCTCAAAATCATATCCATGTCCTCAAAAGATAAGTCCTCATCAAAAAGACCAACTTTTTCAAATACCTCTTTTCTATAAAATATAGTTGGCGTATAAACAAAATTCTTCCAACTTATAAAATCACAAAAAAAATTCTCTGAATGATGTGGTTTTAGCAATGGGCCGTCATTCCCATTTTCATAAAATATTCTTATATTGGAATGGCAGAATCCGAACGCTCGATGCTGCTCCATATAAAGTACATCATCTTTTATCTTATCAGGTAGCATAATATCATCGCCAATTAATGATATATATTTTCCACTTGCCTCTCGCATTGCTATATTCGCTGTAGGGCAAATCCCCCTGTTTTTTTCATTTATGATTAATTTACACTTATAATCATGTTTATCAATCCATTCTTTGATATGTACAACAGAATCGTCTGTTGAGCCATCATCAATAATAATATGCTCTATATCCTGATAAGACTGAGTACGTATGGATTCCAAAGTGTTGACAAATCTTGATCCTGTATTATAACAAAGACTAATCACAGTGACAACTACTTGTTTTTCGATATTGTTTGATTGCGTTTCCATACTTTGAGCATTATCTCCTAAAATTTAATAAGGCTTTTAAATTGATTAAAGATTTTAGGTTTACGAAAGAAAACAGAACTGAACCAATCAAACAAGATATCCCAACAATCACTGCCATTGTCTTATCCAAATATAATTGAGCCAATAATGATGCCGCTATAACAATCAAGTAGAAAAAGATATAACTTACTGATCGCTTATCAAATGTGATTCCTTCAAATTTCCAAATAACAACAAAAGAAGATATTGCGGCAATTATATACGCTATCATAAAAGCAATGCCTGTAACTTCCAAACCAACCCATTTCCAACCTATAATATTGCCTATTATATATGTAGCACTCCAGATTAGGCTTAATATAAAATAAAGAAGACCTTTCCCCTTTGCCAATAATATAAACATTGATAGCCAGACAAGCACTTTAAAAAAATCACCTGCCAACTGCCAATACAATATCACAGGAGTTTGAATAAATGCTTTTGAATACAAAATGTGAACGATCGTTTTTACAAACGTCATTAAGCCAATAATCACAGGAGAGATAATTAATAAAGAAATATGTACTTGCTCATTAAAAGCTTTACTTAACTCGTCGCTTTTTTCTGCCTTTGCGCTAATAGATGGGAAATAATCTGCACCCATCGCTGTCAGAATTAGCGACAAATAGGTGGTTGATATAGACCAAGCTGCAATAAACTGACCCATTTCATCAACACTTCCACGTTGAACAATGAACCCCCTGACAATATACATTGTTGCAAGCTCCAGAAAGCTTGAAGCGACTGTAAAAAAACCGAGACGCACCATCTCTTTTCCTTCTGAAAAAGTTTGCTTAAATGATAAGTTCACTTTAGATATTTCAACCCTTCTGGTATATAATAAAGAAAATATTAATGTTACAACCGCTATTATAATAAACGAGGGAATAATTCCATCCTCTTTTAGAAATAAATAAAGTGGAATAGTTAGAATCAGGCTTATAATCGCAATAAAAAAATTAACTTTCGCTAAATCTTTAATCTTTCTAAGCCCCTGAAGCAATGCCAGCCTTCCATTAGCTATTTGCACAAGTAAGATAGAAATAGATACAATGATAATACCATTCGTAAAGTCAGCAGTACCAAAAGCATATTTACTTATTGGTTTTGCAAAAACTATGCACAAAATCATTCCGAGTAGCCCTGTGAACAAAGTCCATCTATTCACTATAAAGAATACCTTGGAAAGCTTATAGGAATCATCTGACGCTGCGGCTTGTGCAATATTTTTAACAGAGCTAATATTGATTCCTAAACCTGTTATACTTTTCAATAAGTCAATAATCAACTGATAGATCGCTGCTATGCCAATACCTATTGGTCCTAATACTACTGCCAATACTTTTGTTCGAATAATACCGGCCATTACTATTAATATTTGGGAACCACCGGTAATCATTATGGATTTTAGTATGTTCCCGTATGTTTTTTCACTTTTCAAAAACAACTATCTTTTTCTATCTTATTTAACCTTTCTAATTATTTATAATAGCTTTTCATGTCAATACAATATTTCATAGAACAAGTATTTCTTTTCCATAATAAGAGAAGGCTAAGTAAAAAAGTCCAACTAAAGAAACCTTAGTAAACCTTACCACTTAGCGTCTGCTATTGTCCCCATTTATAATTATTCTAAAAATTCAAGATTAATTATTGAAGGCCTCAATAACAGATGTTACATGTTGAGAATCCATCCCAGGCCAAATCGGTAAGCTTAAACAAGTATTTGCAATATCTTCCGAAATTGGGAAAGAGTTTTTTTCAAAGCCCAATTCTTTATATGACTCTTGCAAATGAGGGGGGATAGGATAATGAATAAGCGTTTGAATAGAATTATCGGTCAGCTTGGTTTGTAATCTATCTCTATTTGTTGTTCTGATAACAAATAAATGCCAAACGTGCTCCTCTTCATTAGGCGGTAATTGCGGCAAAATAATTTCTTCGTTCTTAATTTCCTTAATGTATCGATGGGCAATAATTCTTCTCTGTTCATTTTCGGCATCAATGTATTTTAGTTTTACATCTAATACTGCCGCTTGTATTTCGTCTAAACGAGAATTCAGCCCCTTATAAATATTTACATACTTCTGTTTGGAGCCATAATTTGCCAGCGCTCTTATACAATCTGCTAAAGTATTGTCATTAGTAGTTACAGCACCCGCATCGCCCAAAGCGCCTAAATTTTTGCCAGGGTAAAAACTAAATCCTGCGGCATCGCCTAAGTTGCCGGTTTTTGCTCCCTGCCAGCTTGCACCGATAGCTTGTGCATTGTCTTCTACAATTTTCAAATTATATTTTTGAGCTAAAGCCTTTAGTGATGCTGAAAAAACTACTCGTCCGTATAGATGAACTATTAAAACAGCTTTTGTTTTTTGGGTAATTTTTTCTTCCAATTTAGTAATGTCAATATTGTACGTGTTAATATCGGGTTCTATCAAAACCGGCACTAATCCATTATCGCTTAATGCTAAAATAGAGGCAATGTAAGTATTTGCCGGTACCAGCACTTCATCGCCTTTTTGCATAACGCCTAATTCTATGTAAGCTCTAAAAATTAATCTTAAAGCATCTAAGCCGTTAGCTACGCCAATAGCATTTTCTGTTCCAATATACTGTGCTAGGTTTTGTTCAAAGTTTTTTACCTCATTACCCATTAAATACCAGCCACTGCGAAAAGTATTCAATATTCTTTCTTCAATTTCTTGCTGATGAAGAAGATTAATTTTTTGAAGGTCTAAGAATTTAATCATTTAGAATATTTTCTTATTAATTCAATTAAAGAATCATTTAAATTATAACGTATGGCGTAGTCAAATAAATTACATTGATTATAATCTCTAATACTTGAATCTATATCTGCCCTCCTAATAAAAGTCTCAAAATAATCACTATTCACTCCTTGTGATACTTTAGTCATTAAATACATTGCTAAAGTTGTGCCATTATAATTTGTTGAATTGACATTCCATGAAAGCTCTTCTATGAGGAAATTCAAAAAATCAAACTGATCGTTATATGCAGCTACTATTGAGATATCCCAACCTCTTTCAGATTTTTGTTTCAAATCATAAGCCTGTTCTATAAATATTTTTAACCGTTCAATTTCTCCATTCTGTGCTATTTCAAACAATTCTTTTCGTAAATCTTTATATACTCTTAGATTATAATCAATTGTACTTATGTCAATGAAAAATGGTGTACTTGTAATTATTTCACCGGGTTTTGTTTTACTTCGTTCATCAAGAATTTTCGATTTGTAAACTGAGTAGCCCTTAACTATGGGGAGTTGGTATGTTGTAAAGACAAATGCATTTATCTGTCTTTTAACCTGAAATGCTGTTGCATTGTGGTTAATTGATAAGTTTTTATAGTCTATTCTCTTCTTTGAATTATAACTAGATAACGCTTTTTGCTGCCTTTCTGCTATATAACTTTTATTTAAGATATTACTTAAGTTCTCTTTTATTAAAACCACTCCATAATCAATGTATAATTCATATAGCTGTTCTGCCGTTATCTCGTCATCTATTTCAAATTTAGTTTGTGCAATAATATCACCGGTATCAATTCCGTCATCAATTTTGTGTAAAGTCACACCTGAGTAAAACTTCCCCTCTAGAATTGGTAATGCAGAAGTGTACATCCCTTTATATTCAGGAAGCAATGAAAAATGGATATTAAATAATTCTGAAGTTAAAAACAATGAAGGATTAATTATTGTGTCGAATTCCAAGCTTAAGAATATTATGTTTGGTTCTGAGTAAACATCTTTCAAAGTAACCTCTCTAATCCTATTTAAATTACAAAATAATTTAAATGAACGTTGGAAGCCATTCTCTCCAGTATCAGATTTATTTGAGATAAATAAAATTTCAATATTAGGAAATGTAGTTAAAAGATATTTAGTAATAGCAACAGCAATATTATTTTTTCCCGCTATACAAACTTTATTAGTCACTAATTTATTTTTTATATCTAAGATATTCTTGATACTCTCTAATATAATCGCTCTCTGCATACTCCATGCTGGCAATGCACATTTGCACGGCATTGTGGGTATATTGCATTTGCCGCCAACACATTTGAGGAATGTATAATCCGATATTTGGCTTTTCTAAAATAAATTCTTGCTTTTTGCCGTCGAGCATTTCTGTTTTAATAATTATTTTCCCTGCTACTGCTATTAAAATTTGCTCCAGCTCATAATGCGCATGCCCGCCTCTTTGCACATCTTCGGGTGTAAAGTAAGTCCAATAAATTCTTTTTACCTCAAAAGGTAAATTCTGTTTTTCAGCTACTGAGATGTACCCTAAATTGGAAGCACCTATTTTGGAAAATTCTAGTAGATAAGGTTCGTTCTTATTCATAAAGTGAGTATAAAATTATATGTTTTTTCCTAAACTTAAACATTCTGTTTTGCGTGAAAGTAAATCTGTATTAAAAAAAATTTCATACACGCTGAATATTATTTCATGTTACGGATATTATACACCAGATCTATTGATTTTACAGCATCCGATAAGTTTAACCCTGAATTGTTGAGTATATTATTATAAGTCATTGTATGAAGATTTTCAAATGTGTTGCTCAAATCAATTGCTACACCATCAATAATTAATACTCTAAACGATTTAGCTCCCGAAACATATTTTCGTTGTAATCTATCAGAATCTATGCTCAATAGCCATTGAACCTCTGCCTTTTGTAATTCCAAAAAACCCGACACTTTCGTATTACTTTTCTCCAAGACATTTACTTTTACAACATCACCGAATATCCACAGTAACAAATCAAAGAAATGAATACCAATATTTGCTGCTAATCCGCCGCTCTTATGCTCATCTCCTTTCCAACTATAATGATACCATTTCCCTCTTGGTGTTATATATTTTAATTCTACCTTATATTTTTTACCGGATTGCTCATTATCAATTTTTTCTTTCAGTGCAATAATTTCCGGATGATAACGTAATTGCAGAATAGGATAAATTTTCTTTCCGGTTTCTTTTTCCATTTCTATTAAAGCTTCTAAATTCCATGGATTTAATACTACCGGTTTTTCGCATATTACATCAGCTCCTATACGCAAACCGAATCGGCAATGCGCATCATGAAGATAGTTAGGACTACACACCACTACATAATCAATCTTTTTTCCCTGCCTTTTTAACTTTTCACAATGTCGATCAAAACGCTCAAACTCTGTAAAGAAATCCGTATCAGGAAAATAGCTGTCTAATATTCCTACAGAATCATGTGGGTCCATTGCAGCGAGTAAATTATTACCTGTTTCTTTTATGGCTTGAAAATGCTTGGGGGCAATATAACCTGCTGCACCTATGAGTACGAAGTTTTTCAATATGAAAGTTGAGGTTGAGATTAAGGTTGAGAACGGAGTCCTTTTATTATTTTATCCAAAGATTCCACTATGCTTTTACAATCTTGATCAATAACATTAATACTATAATCAGTAAAATATCCTGCTTTCACTCCTGTTAATAAGTGACTCCTAACCTCATAAGCACTACCCCGCGCATAATAGTAAAAATTAATTTTATCTTTTTTATGACCTCTGCCAAAAGCTTCTGCAATATTGCCTGTAATGCTCATTGCCGCACGCCGTAATTGGGAACATAAAGCATAGTCTTCCTTTCTGGGTAAAGACTCGGTCAGTTTATATATATCTTCCACAACCTTCTCACCTATTCTCCATACAGGCATTTCTGAAAAATCATTATACATCACATCATTTTATGGTAATCCTTCTTCTCACAAGAACTTCCCAATCTCAACCTTAATCTCAAACTTATCAAAAAAATTTAGTTTCATTTTTACTATCTCTAACAACAAATTGCTTTTCTCTTCGCTCGTCGTTCTTATTTTCTTCTCACTTCATTATTTTGCAAAACATACTGCTGCCCACTTTCCGGGCAAACTGCATTACCGGCAATATCAAACTCAAGTTTATGTCCCAATTCGCTAACCCAACCTTTTTGATGGGCTGGATTGCCCATTACCAATGCATAAGGCAAAACCGGTTTTGTAACAACGGCTCCTGCCCCAATAAAAGCAAATTCGCCAATTTCATTACCACAAACAATCGTTGCATTTGCGCCAATGCTTGCACCACGCTTTACTAATGTAGTTTTGTACTCATTTTTTCTGGATACTGCGCTTCTTGGATTAACTACATTCGTAAATACCATAGAAGGCCCGAGAAATACATCGTCCTCACAAATTACACCTTCATATATAGATACATTATTTTGAACCCGTACATTATTTCCTAAAACAACTTTCGGGGAGACTACTACGTTTTGGCCAATGTTACAGTTTTCACCAATAACACAGCCGGACATTATATGGCTAAAGTGCCAAATCTTGGTACCTTCTCCTATTATGCAACCTTCATCAATAACTGCTGTAGCATTTGCAAAAAAATTCATACTTATTTTATTAAATACAAAATGTCTATGTTAAATATGCTTCTAATATTCAGGATTGAATAAATTAAAACAATAAATAATTTGACCATTTACAAATACCAATTCTGTTTTAATATAACAGCGCCTTGCCCTTCTACCGGCATCGTGTATTTAAAAAATGGATAAGGCGATATAGTGAGATGCACTCCTCCTGCCACATAATCGTAAGCATCAAATGCGCTTCCCACATATAAATGTATATCATAGTTTCCCGGCATTAATGGTAATGATTCAATTTGACAATGAACTTGATTATCACCTTGCTGAAGCACTAATCCTTCAGAATCGTATTTTGTAAACGGTGTAAAAATTCTATTTCCCATTTTATCATTTACGCCAATTCCAAAATGAAGCTTTGCACTTACTGTCTTTGAATATATAACCAACGTAAAAAGACAGCCTTTTCCGGGAATGAGTTGACTACTGTTTTCCCCTTCCACAAAAAAGTCTGCTATATAAATATCTTTATTGCTATGTGGAATAAATTTACAATTCTCCTCTTTAATGTCTAGATAATGATCTATTACATTTTTTGTAGGTCCTATTTGACTGAGTCGACCGTTTTGCAGACAAAGAGAAAGAGGACACAATTGTTGAATTGCCGATAAATTATGACTAACAAACAACACAGTACGGCCTTTTTCTTTTGTTACTTCATTCATTTTTCCTAAACACTTCTCCTGAAACTCTGCATCACCAACAGCCAACACTTCATCAACAATTAATATATCAGGCTCTAAATGGGCGGCAATCGCAAAAGCCAATCGCATATACATGCCACTACTAAAACGCTTAACTGGTGTATCAATAAATTTTTCAACTCCTGAAAAATCAACTATTTCATCAAATCTTTTTTTAATCTCATGTCGCTTCATTCCTAAAATAGCACCATTAAGGAAAATATTCTCTTTGCCGGTTAGTTCCGGATGAAAGCCTGTACCTACTTCTAATAAAGTAGCTACTTTACCCCTAATTTCAATTTCTCCCGTTGAAGGCTCTGTGATTCGACTCAGTAGTTTCAGCAGTGTGCTTTTCCCTGCACCATTACGCCCTACAATTCCTAACGCTTCGCCTTGCTTTAATTCAAAGCTCAGTTCCTTCAATGCCCAAAATTCTTCTTTAGCAGGTTGACTTTTTTTTGAACGTCTAAATACTGTTTTTGTCTTTTTATTAATTACATCACGTAAAGCAGTATATCGCTCTCTCGCCTCGTGGCGAATCGTATATCTTTTACCTAATTGTTTAACTTTTATAATAGGTGACACAGAAAATAAACTTTCTTTTAAATAAGGTCTGCGAAACTTTTCTCCATCCTTCTGAATAAACTTATGGATGAAAAGGCTAGTAAGATAGCAATGCTCGCAGAGATATAAAAAGGATATTGCAAGAAAGGATTTGGTGCGCCTTGAATAATACACCAGCGAAATCCATCAATCACACCTACCATTGGATTTAACGAATATGCCCACTGCCATTGCGCCGGAACCATATTACTACTAAAACCAACAGGGGAAATAAATAAACCAAACTGCACTATGAAAGGAACGATATACCGAAAATCTCTATACTTAACATTCAATGTAGTTAATAATAAACCACTACCAATTGTAACTATGAATAATAGCAACACAAAAAATGGCAAAGCCAAAATCTGTATCGGTGGGGTATATTGAAATACTATAAACAATAAAAGTAAAATTATAAATGAGATTAAAAAGTCAATAAAACATGTAATAATAGAACTTACCGGAATAATTAAACGAGGGAAATAGACTTTTGTAACCAAATTTACATTTTCAATTAAGCTATTACTACTTTCTGATATTGCAGCAGAAAAAAACTGCCAAGCTAATAATCCGGCAAAGACAATAATACTATACGGCATAGTACTCAGCGTATCCATTTTTGCTACTTTTCCAAACAAGACTGTAAAAACAATCATAGTAAGTAACGGCCTGATAACAGCCCAAAGAATACCTAATACCGTCTGCTTATACCGAACCTTTATATCTCTCCAACTAAGGATGTAAAATAATTCTCTATAATTCCATAAATCTTTCCAATAGTTCTTCTCTGTGTTATCCTGTCTTATAATAATTCTTTGCTCCATTATAATTTTTGCCAGAATTTCTTCATTAATTGAGCGCTTGGTGTCATTAATCGTTTTAAAAAACTTTGTTTTGTATTGTTTTTAAACGATAATTTACAATTGATTTTAGAAAAGTATTCGATATTATTTTTTTTTAGTTTTTGATAATAATTATAATATAATAATTCCAAGTCTTTTCTGTTATTAAAATCAAACCTTGTAAAATTTTTACATAACTGATCAGGCTTAAAGAAAGTCCATAAACTGAAATGATAAAAAACCAATTCATCGCCTGATTTTAAAAAAACTTTCCCATCCTCCGTATATTGAGCTATTTCTCTTTCATGCAAATTCCAACAAGCCATATTAAAGCCGGGGTGTTTTAGTACATATACTTTGCTAAAATAAACAGGTACCAAATTAAACCATATCTGATCTACAAAATATCCATTCGTAACATCTATATATCCAAAACGTTTTGTCCGCTCACCCCACCAAAACAAAAACTGTTTTATACTATCGCTTTTAGGATTCAATGCAAGAAATCCCAAGTTAAACGTGCCATAGTTTAAAGCGAGATTCTCAGAAGGAGTGTTACCATCAATAGATATTGGAGATAAAAAATGAGGTGTAATTATTAAATCTTCACTTTCTAATAACTTATCTAAAAGATCTAATCGGCTATATATATAAACATCAGGGTCAATATAATAAAAGCGTTGAGCATCAATGTTTTTATCAATTAAATATTGAAATACAAAAGGACGAATTGCTGAATTTAATTCTATTACGCTTAATTGTTTTACTAGCGAATTAAAATCATGTACTATTTCTTCGTTTACTACTACTAATTCGGCCGGATGTAAAAATGAATAATCAATAGTTGCATCTTTAATATCTACTAAAAAAATATATTTTTTTATCTCTGGGTGCTGTACCTCTAAAGAATCTAACATTGTTTTAGCCTGTGCCAAAAAATTATTGCTACATATCGTTAATGCGATAATTTTATTCATTCCTATGATCCACTAATCTTTTAATACAGTTTTTTCCAATATATGCCATCCAAATCTATAGGCACGATCTCTGCAGTAATATTGTTTTGTTTTCTGTAATCCAAAACCGCCAGCTTACATCCTTCCACTGCGCCCCAATCATCAATAATAATGTA
>JAFDZJ010000392.1 GCA_018266965.1 Bacteroidota bacterium | reverse complement strand
AATTACCATTTCAATTGATACTGTTGAAGAGCAGGTTGAAAAGATTATGAAAAGCAGTTGGAATAAATTTAAAATAAAATGCAATGGTTTCAGTAGTAGTAATTTAGAACTATTTTTGAAACTTGGAGTACAATTTTCATTAGATGCCAATTCTAGTTTCACAAAAGAGGATTGCTGTTGGCTGCAAGGGAATACTAACTCCCAAAATATTTTGTATATCGAACAGCCTTTGCTAATCGGTAATTTTCACTGTTTGGATAGTGATAAATTTGTAAATTGGATGGCAGATGAAGATGCACAAAATGCTAATCAACTAGATAAATTATTAACACACTATTCCACCATCAATATCAAGTTAATGAAATGCGGTGGACTTACTCCTGCACTTTCGTTTATTGAAAATGCAAAAAAACTCGGTTTCAAGGTTATGTTGGGTTGCATGACAGAATCCAGTATTGGGATTTCTGCCGCTTGTGCTTTGTCTGGGTTATTGGATTTTGCCGATTTGGACGGTGCAAATCTTATCTCGAACGACTATGCCACAGGTAGTTTTGTGGAAAATGGTAAAATATATCTTTCCGAAAAACCAGGGCTAGGAATTAGTATTTTATAATTCATTTATAGCCAATAACAAACCATTTCTTTTGTTAAATTTTCTCATTGAAATTTCTTATATTCGCACGATTAAATTTTTACCTGAATACTATCAAAGATGAAGCGTTTCAAAGAATATAAAAATCTAGATTTAATAGCTGTTGCCGATCAAGTTGCTGCAAGTTGGAAAGATGAAAACACTTTTAAGCAATCCGTGGAAATCCGAAAAGGACAACCAGAATTTGTTTTCTACGAAGGACCTCCTTCTGCCAACGGTTTGCCAGGGATACATCATGTAATGGCAAGAGCTATAAAAGATATTTTCTGTCGTTTCCAAACACAAAATGGTAAACAAGTATTTCGTAAGGCTGGTTGGGATACTCATGGATTGCCCGTAGAATTGGGTGTTGAAAAAGAATTGGGTATAACCAAAGAAGATATTGGAAAAAAAATATCAATAGAAGATTATAACATTGCCTGTAAAAATGCAGTCATGAAATATACCGATGTATGGAACGATCTTACCGAAAAAATTGGATATTGGGTAGATTTGGAAAATCCTTACATAACCTATCAACCAAAATATATGGAAACTGTTTGGTGGTTATTGAAACAATTATATGCTAAAAATCTTCTGTACAAAGGATATACTATACAACCTTATTCTCCAAAAGCTGGAACGGGACTTTCTTCCCACGAACTCAACCAACCCGGAACATACAGAGATGTTTCCGACACAACTGTTGTTGCTCAATTTCCAGTTAAAGAATTTTCAAATTCATTAAAATCTATATTGCCAATCGAAAATACTTTTATATTGGCTTGGACAACTACTCCTTGGACTCTTCCTAGTAATACGGCACTTACTGTTGGAAAAAAAATAGATTATGTTTTGGTGAAAACATTTAACCAATATACTTTTCAACCCATCAATATTATTTTAGCCAAAGCATTGATAGGTAAACAATTTGGGAAAAAATTTGTAGAAACCAAAGACGAAATAGATTTTGATAATTATAAAAGTGATTCTAAAGAAATTCCATATCAAATATTAGCAGAATTTAAAGGAGAAGATTTATTAGGAACCACCTATGAACAGCTAGTTCCTTGGTTTCTTCCTGCAGAAAATCCTGAAAAAGCTTTTGTAGTAATCCCTGGGGATTTTGTTACCACAGAAGATGGTACCGGAATTGTACATACTGCACCTACTTTCGGTGCAGATGATGCCAAAGTTGCAAAAGATGCAGGAGTTCCACCAATGCTTATCAAAGATGAAAATGACAACCTTGTCCCCCTTGTAGATTTGTCTGGAAAATTCCTAAATGGTAAAAATGTACCTGAAATATTTTCTGGAAAATATATCAAAAATGAGTATTATGATGAAGGTACTGCTCCTGAAAAATCTTGGGATGTAGAATTGGCAATTTTGTTGAAAACCGAAAACAAAGCCTTCAAAGTAGAAAAATATGTACACAGCTACCCTCATTGTTGGAGAACGGACAAACCGGTTTTGTACTATCCTTTGGATTCGTGGTTTGTGAAAATGTCCCAAGTGAAAAACCGATTGGTAGAACTGAATGAAACTATCAATTGGAAACCAAAATCTACGGGAGAAGGTAGATTTGCTAATTGGTTGGAAAATGTAAATGATTGGAATCTTTCTCGCTCCAGATATTGGGGAATACCATTGCCAATATGGAGAACCGAAGACGCCAAAGAAGAAATAATCATTGGTTCGGTTGAAGAATTGTATTTGGAAATTGAGAAATCTATTGCAGCTGGATTGATGTCGGAAAATCCTTTTCAAAAATTTGAAATTGGAAATATGTCCGAAGAAAATTATTCTAAAATTGATTTGCACAAAAATATCGTCGATCAAATAATCTTGACTTCTACTTCTGGAAAACCCATGAAAAGAGAAAGCGATTTGATAGATGTTTGGTTTGATTCCGGAGCAATGCCTTATGCACAATTACATTACCCTTTCGAAAACAAAGAATTTATAGACAACAACAAAGCTTTCCCTGCTGATTTTATAGCAGAAGGTGTGGACCAAACAAGAGGCTGGTTTTATACGCTCCATGCAATTGCAACAACTGTCTTTGATAGTGTAACCTACAAAAATGTAGTATCCAATGGTTTGGTTTTGGACAAAAACGGGCAAAAAATGTCCAAAAGATTGGGCAATGCTATAGATCCTTTCGAAACATTGAAAAAATATGGCCCCGATGCAACTCGTTGGTACATGATTTCTAATGCAAATCCTTGGGAAAATTTGAAATTTGATTTGGAAGGAATTGATGAGGTTAGAAGAAAATTTTTTGGAACTTTATACAATACATATTCATTTTTTGCATTATATGCAAATGTGGACGGATTCTCCTACAAAGAAGAAGAAGTGCAAAATAGACCAGAAATAGACCGTTGGATTTTGTCCGAACTCAATATTTTGATACAAGAAGTTACAGAAAATTATAAAGATTACGAACCAACAAAAGTTGCAAGAGCCATTAATTCTTTCGTTAATGATAATCTATCCAATTGGTATGTAAGATTGTGTAGAAGAAGATTTTGGAAAGGAGAATACTCTCAAGATAAAATTTCTGCTTACCAAACCCTATATACTTGTCTAGAAACAATTGCAAAAATAGCTGCTCCTATTGCTCCGTTTTTCATGGATCAATTGTATAAAGATTTGAATTTTGTAAGTGGAAAAAATCTAGCTGATAGCGTACACCTTACCGATTTCCCAGTTGTAGATGTAGATAAAATAGAACAGGATTTGGTGCAAAAAACACATCTTGCACAACAAATTACCTCCATGGTATTTTCATTAAGAAAAAAAGAAAATATAAAAGTAAGACAACCCTTACAAAAGGTAATGATACCAATTTTGGATAACACAACGGAGCAATTCGTATTAGCTGTCCAAGAATTGATAAAACAAGAGGTAAATGTAAAGGAATTACAACTCATCAACTCGGAAGAAGCAAAGCATCTTATTGTAAAACAGATAAAACCAAATTTCAAAGCTTTGGGTCCCAAATTAGGGAAAGACATGAAAATTGTTGGTGCTGAAATACAAAATTTAAGTCCGGAACAAATTAGCGAATTGGAAAAAAATGGAGAAATATTAGTTTCCGGATATGAAATAACTTTACAAGATGTCGAAATATCCACCAAAGACATTCCGGGTTGGACAGTAATCAGCGAAGGAAAAATTACAGTTGCTCTGGATTTAACAATTACAGATGAGCTGAAATCAGAAGGAATTTCAAGAGAATTTGTGAACAGAATACAAAATTTAAGAAAAGAAAAAAATTTCGACCTTACCGACAAAATATCATTAATACTAGAAGAAAATTGTCCTTTCCGAGAACAACTTATCCACAATAGTCAATATATCAACAACGAAGTATTGTCAAATGAAATAGATTTTGTACTTTCACTCGAAAATTTCGACGAAATAGAAATTGATGAAGTTACATTTAAAGTAAATATAAACAAAAAATAAATTTTTAGTTTAGCAAAAATTATAAACAGAAAAATTACAGACATGGAAGAAAGAGTAAGATACAACGAAGCAGACTTGCAGGTTTTCAAAAAATTAATCCAAGAAAAAATTGAAAAAGCCGAGAAAGATCTGGCAATGATCAATGAAAATTTCATCAATGACCAAAATAACGGCACCGATGATACTTCGCCAACCTTCAAAGCATTCGAAGAAGGAGCAGAAACTTTGAGCAAAGAACAAAATGCAATATTGGCAG
Organism: Bacteroidota bacterium; assembly: GCA_018266965.1. Classification (GTDB taxonomy): domain Bacteria; phylum Bacteroidota; class Bacteroidia; order Flavobacteriales; family Weeksellaceae; genus Amniculibacterium. The sequence continues at coordinate 1,171 of JAFDZJ010000392.1, read as the reverse complement.
GAAGACAAGAAAAATTCATTAGAGATTTGAAACACGCACTAATCCGTATAGAAAACAAAACTTATGGAATTTGTAGAGTTACCGGAAAATTAATCCCAAAGGAAAGATTGATGGCAGTTCCTCATGCAACCCTCAGTATCGAGGCGAAAAATATGCAACGATAAGAATTATAAATCCCTCATAAAACCCAAGGTTTATGTTGTTTATATAGCAACATAAACCTGTTTTTTCAAATGACAACTACTATAATTGTATTTTGTGTAATCGTTTTATTCATCCTTTATCTATTTAAAGGAAAAATGTTTTTCAAACCCAAAGAAAAACATATCGCTTATACTATTGATGACCAGTACAATGCTGAAAAAAAAGAAATTCAGGATGAGATAGATTCGTTATTGAGCAAAATGGGAAAAAATGGCCTGGAAGATTTATCCGAAAAACAAAAATTAAGACTACAAGAACTTTCAAAAAAATTAAAATAATACCTCAATAGCTACAATGTTATTACTCCTTTTTTTAATACCATGAAGAAAATTACCATCATAACCCTTTTTATATTAATTATCGACCAAGTTTCAAAAATCTATGTCAAAACTCATTTCAATTTAGGAGAAAGTATCGATGTTTTACCAGGCTTCAAACTTACATTTGTCGAAAATCCCGGTATGGCTTATGGTTTTCACTTTGGAGGTTTATTAGGCAAATATCTATTAGTCATTCTTCGTGTTGCACTCATATTTGGTATGATATATCTATTCAGAAAATGGATAAAAGAAGGAAGAGTAACCAATTATTTATTACTTCCTATGGCTATGATATTTGGCGGTGCAATAGGAAATCTGCTCGACGGAATGTTCTACGGAATGATTTTCGATAGCGGTTCCATCTACGACGAACAAGTAGGACGATGGATTGAGTATGGCGGAATTTCCAAAATAACAACCTTTGGACATGGATATTCCTCTTTCATGAAAGGTTGCGTTGTCGATATGCTCCATTTTCCATTAGTAGATTGGTGGGTGCCAAACAATTGGCCAGTAATTGGAGGACAGCATATTGAGTTTTTCAAATATATTTTTAACATTGCCGATTCAGCCATTACCGTTGGAGCATCTTTGCTATATCTTTTCAGAAAAAATGCCTTTCCCAATGGTTTTGAATTGTAGAATTT
>JAFDZJ010000391.1 GCA_018266965.1 Bacteroidota bacterium | reverse complement strand
GAAATATGAAAGACTTTAGTACAGAAATAATTTTCAAAACAGCAAGAAGTTCTGGAGCTGGAGGACAAAATGTCAATAAAGTAGAAACTATGGTTTGGGCAAAATGGCTGGTGGATTCTTCAGTTTTTTTTACTACAGAAGAAAAAAATATTATTACAGAGAAGTTATCGCACAAAATAAATTCCGAGGGATATTTGCAACTCAATGTACAAGAAACCAGATCCCAATTGGAAAACAAAATATTGGCAACAAAAAAAATGTTGCAATGGGTAGAAAAAGCATTGGTGGTTCCCAAAACCAGACATAAAACAAAACCCACAAAAGCCTCCAAGGAAAAGCGGATTTCACAAAAAAAACAACATTCAGAAAAAAAAGATAGGAGAAATTTCAGAATAGACTAATAAAAACTACCTCTACAATATTGTAAAGGTAGTTTTGTTTTCATTGTCTTCAATTGTTTATGAATTTTCCAAAATATAAGAAAACATCAGTGGAGCACAGATAGTTGCGTCGGATTCCACAATGTATTTTGGTGTATCTATATCTAGTTTTCCCCAAGTGATTTTTTCGTTTGGAACAGCACCGGAGTAGGAACCATAAGATGTTGTAGAGTCAGAAATCTGGCAGAAATAAGACCAAAACGGCACATCTTCCCATTCTAAATCTTGGTACATCATAGGTACTACGCATATCGGGAAATCTCCTGCAATACCACCACCGATTTGGAAAAATCCAACTCCTTTTCCTCCGGAATTTGCTCTGTACCACTCGGTAAGCATTATCATATACTCAATTCCGGATTTTACAGTAGATGCTTGTAGTTTTCCTTTGATAACATTAGATGTGAAAATGTTACCAGTTGTGGAGTCTTCCCAACCTGGTACTACTATTGGTAGGTTTTTCTCGGCTGCTGCAACTATCCAAGAGTCTTTTGGATCTATTTCATAGTATTGTTTCAATACGCCGGAGTTGATTACCTGATACAAAAATTCGTGAGGAAAATATCTGTTCCCATTTTTCTCCGCATTTTGCCAAACATCTTCTAGATGTGTTTGCAACCTACGAAACGCTTCCTCTTCCGGAATACAAGTGTCCGTTACTCTATTGTAGTGTGCGTCTAGCAACTCTCTTTCTTGCTCTGGTGTTAGATCTCGGTAATTGGGAACTCTTTTGTAGTGTGAGTGTGCTACCAAATTCATGACATCTTCTTCTAGGTTTGCACCGGTACAAGAGATAATCTGTACTTTGTCTTGCCTAATCATTTCAGCCAAAATCTTTCCTAATTCTGCTGTGGACATAGCTCCCGCTAGTGTAATCATCATTTTTCCTCCATCTTTCAGGTGGGCTACATAACCTTTGGACGCATCTACTAATGCGGCAGCGTTGAAATGTAAAAAATATTTCTCTACAAAATCTGAAATTGGTCTATTGCTCATTATTAAAAAATTTAATTGCAAAGATAACAAATTTCAATAAGCTAAAAGATTCACCAAAACAATCCCACTATCCATTCTCTTTCTTTTAATGTTTTTTCAAATTCAATAATAGACAACTTTTTCATTTGTATCATTTTTAATGAATATTTTTCTGCCATATTTTCATTAAATCAAAAAATAACTGCCAAATATAACATGGTTTCCTATTGGCATACATTTAGAAAATAGAGAAGTTGTAAATTTTTTAATAATAAAACAATAAAATATGTCAGTAAATTTCAAACCATTAGCAGACAGAGTGCTTATAGAGCCAGTTCAAGCTGAAACAAAAACAGCTTCAGGAATCATTATTCCAGATACTGCAAAAGAAAAACCACAAGAAGGATTAGTAATAGCTGTTGGCCCAGGAAAAAAAGATGAACCTACAACTGTAAAAGTTGGCGAAAAAGTACTTTACGGAAAATATGCAGGTTCCGAACTCAAATTGGACGGGAAGGATTATCTTATCGTAAAAGAAGGAGATTTGTTGGGGATAATTGGATAAAATCATACAATGTACAAAGTGAAATGTACATAGTGTTTAGGAGAAATTAAAATTTAAAAAAAAGAGTACTTTGTACATTATACATCGTACATTAATACAAATATAAAAATGGCAAAAGAAATAAAATTCGAAATCGAATCTAGAGATGCACTGAAAAGAGGTGTAGATGCTCTAGCCAATGCAGTAAAAGTTACACTAGGACCAAAAGGTAGAAATGTAGTAATAGAAAAATCTTTCGGTGCTCCACATGTTACCAAAGACGGAGTATCTGTTGCAAAAGAAATTGAGTTAGAGGATAGAGTAGAAAACATGGGTGCCCAAATGGTAAAAGAAGTGGCTTCCAAAACCAACGACATCGCTGGCGATGGAACAACAACGGCTACCGTACTCGCACAAGCAATCGTGAGAGAGGGACTGAAAAATGTTGCAGCTGGTGCTAACCCAATGGACTTGAAAAGAGGGATAGATAAAGCAGTTTCTGCTGTAGTAGCCAATCTGAAATCCCAATCCCAATCTGTTGGAGATTCCACAGAGAAAATAAAACAAGTAGCATCTGTTTCTGCTAATAACGACGAAACTATCGGTACCCTAATATCCGAAGCTTTCTCCAAAGTAGGAAAAGAAGGTGTAATTACCGTAGAAGAAGCCAAAGGTATAGATACTACCGTAGATGTAGTAGAAGGTATGCAATTCGATAGAGGTTACCAGTCTCCTTATTTTGTTACCAATCCAGAAAAAATGGTAGCCGAATTGGAAAATCCATACATATTATTAGTGGAGAAAAAAATATCCTCCATGAAAGAATTACTACCAGTTTTGGAACCTGTTGCTCAACAAGGAAAAGCACTTATCATTGTTTCCGAAGAGGTAGAAGGTGAAGCTCTTGCAACACTTGTTGTTAATAAATTGAGAGGTTCTTTGAAAATCGCCGCTGTAAAAGCTCCTGGCTTTGGCGACAGAAGAAAAGCAATGTTAGAAGATATTGCCATACTTACCGGTGGACAGGTAATCTCCGAAGAAAGAGGTTTTACCATGGAAAACGCTACCATCGAAATGCTTGGTAGAGCAGAAAAAGTAACCATAGACAAAGACAATACAACTATCGTAAACGGTGCTGGAAACGAAGCCGAAATCAAAGGTAGAGTTGCTCAAATAAAAGCTCAAATGGAAACTACCACATCGGACTACGACAAAGAAAAACTTCAAGAAAGACTAGCAAAACTTGCAGGTGGAGTTGCTGTGCTATATGTAGGTGCTGCTTCCGAAGTAGAAATGAAAGAGAAAAAAGACAGAGTAGATGACGCTCTTCATGCTACAAGAGCTGCTGTAGAAGAAGGTATCGTTGCTGGTGGAGGTGTAGCTTTGGTAAGAGCTATCGATGCTTTGGATAGCCTAGTAGGAATCAACCAAGACGAAACCACAGGTATTAAAATTGTAAAAAGAGCAATAGAAGAACCACTAAGACAGATTGTTGCCAATGCAGGTGGCGAAGGCTCCGTAATTGTTGCCAAGGTTGCCGAAGGAAAAAATGACTTTGGTTACAACGCCAAAACCGACGAATTTGTAAATATGTTGGAAGCGGGTATTATTGATCCAACAAAAGTTACAAGAGTTGCACTAGAAAACGCTGCATCGGTTTCCGGAATGTTACTAACAACCGAATGTGTAATTACAGAATTGCCAAAACCAGAAACAGCAATGCCTCCGATGGGAGGAGGAATGCCAGGAATGATGTAGTTTAGTGTTTAGTTGTCGGTTATTGGTTGTCAGTTATTAGTGTTTAAATTCGACTTTTTGTATTCAGCACATTGCTAACAATCTACAACCAACAATCAATAACCGATAACCAATAACCGACAACCAACAACCAACAACAAATAAATAAAAAAATGACAATAGAAAACAATCATGTAGTAAGCCTACATTACACGCTGAACTCGATAGAAGAAAATGGAGAAAAATCTTTTATAGAACAGACAAATCCAGAACAACCACTAACTTTCCTATACGGAGTGGGTATGATGTTACCAAAATTCGAGCAAGAAATCAACGGATTAACAGTTGGCGACAAAAAATCATTTTCCATAGCTGCAAATGAAGCTTATGGCGAAAGAGTGGAAAACGCTTATACTCAACTGCCAAAAGAAATGTTCGAACAATCCGGTATGCCACCAGTAGGTGCAATTTTACCTTTGCAAGACCAAAATGGAAACCAAGTGGCAGCAACAGTTGTAGAAGTAGCACCGGAAGTTGTTACCGTGGATCTCAATCATCCTATGGCAGGGAAAAATCTACAATTCGACATAGAAATTGTTGGTAATAGACCCGCAACCGAAGAAGAGCTTTCCCATGGACACTCCCACGGAATAGACGGACAAGAGGAACATTAATATTAGTTGTTTCATAAGATAAAAAACACTGCCAAATTATTTATTGGTGGTGTTTTTTTTGTGATTTTATTTTAATGAGAAGTTAGAAGTTAGAAGTTCTTCACTATAACCGCTGAGAACCAACAAGAATTGGCTAACATTCGCAAACGCCAAGATAGAAATTGCAAATATTATGAAAAGACTGCAGACCTACTTGCTTACGGATTATTAACCGCTACACAAAGTGTCCTGACTTTTAGCAATCAACATAACAAATTTTGTAACTTTACCTTAACGCAAATACAGAAAATAAATTCTATCTTTGGTAGCAGATAATCCATTTGTGAATGTAATGATGACGAACGAATTATGGAAATATAATAATTATGAGGACTGAAACATTGGCTTAAAGTCGGGAGACTTTGCGGAGCGGGGTAGAAAAATTGATTGAAAATATCGTGCGAAGGAATTCCGATTTTTAAATCCAAATGTTTGGTAAGGTACTCCTTTCGTGATTTGCCAAAATCAGCAATATCTTCCCAATCTGTTGCATTATAAAGTAGCACAAGTACTGTAATGAAAACAATATTTTCAGCCGGATGAAGTTTCTTTCTATCCAATCTAAAATCTTTAATGCTTTTTGCAAAGTTAAGTAATTTGTTAATATCCATCTGAATATCAGATAAATATACAATAAAATATTTAAAAATAAATACAAAACACTGAAAATCAATATATTATTAAAAATGTTTAAAAAATTTGAAGTGATTTTTAATGTGTTGAACCTATTAATGAATACGAAAAAGACATGGCAGATTATACGCTAAGACGCAAAAAAATCGAAGATTTTTAATTTTAATACCGATTGGATATTCGTAATAGTCCAATTGCATTGTCCTCAACGACTATCACATCGGCATTATACAATTTATTATTGGACTATTTTATAAATCAATTTGGTATAACATCTTTATAGCTTTGCGTCATAAAAACAGTAAACCTTTAAAATAAACTTATTGCGTCATTGCGTAAATTTTACACTAAATACACAACAATTATCATTAAAACAAAAATTTAAAATTTCAAAATCATGTATAATAGAATAGCACACGCTTTTGCAGGAAGTTTAGTCCTCATCAGTATTATCCTCACTCATTTTACCGGAAACAAAAATTGGCTTTGGATAGCTGCTTTTGTAGGAATTAATCTTTTGCAAAATTCCATGACCAATTGGTGTTTGCTTCATCAAATTTTAAAAAAAATTGGGGTGAAAAATACCGAGAGCAGTTGCGAAATTTAGAACAAAAAACACTCTTACTTTTTCGGTAAGAGTGTTTTGTTATGTTGAAAATTAATTAAACATTAAATCTAAAGTGCATTACATCTCCATCTTGGACTATATATTCTTTTCCTTCCACGGATAGTTTTCCAGCTTCTTTCACTTTTGCTTCGGAACCATATTGTACATAGTCGTTGTATTTTATAACTTCTGCACGGATAAATCCTTTTTCGAAATCCGTATGGATAACACCTGCTGCTTGTGGAGCTGTCCAACCTTTTCCTATTGTCCAGGCTCTTACTTCTTTCACACCTGCTGTAAAATAAGTTTGCAAATGTAACAAGTCATACGCTTTTCGGATAAGTCTATTGACACCAGGTTCTTCCAATCCCAATTCTTCCAAAAACATTTGTCTTTCGTCAAAAGTTTCCAATTCGTTGATGTCGGCTTCTATCTGTGCTGCCAAAACTACCACTTCTGCGTTTTCGTTTTTTGCCATTTCCTCCACTTTTACTATCCAATCATTTCCATTTTTTATTGAATTTTCATCAACATTACAAACATATAAGATTGGTTTTTTGGTTAGCAATTGTATATCATCGATGATGGATTTTGTGAAATCGTCTGTTGCAAATTCTCTTGCGTTTCTACCATCTTCCAAAAATTTCTGAAGATTTTGCAGAGTTTCATAGGTTAGCACATCTTCTTTTTTTCCGGATTTAATGAATTTTTTTGCCTTTTCTACGGCTTTACTCAATGTTTCCAAATCTTTGAGTTGCAACTCTATGTCTATAATTTCTTTATCTCGAATAGGATCTACAGAACCTTCTACATGGACTATATTTCCGTTGTCAAAACATCTAAGTACATGGATAATAGCTTCACACTCTCGGATATTAGCAAGAAACTGATTTCCCAATCCTTCTCCCTTACTTGCACCTTTTACCAATCCTGCAATATCTACGATTTCTACAACCGCCGGAAGTACTCTTTCCGGATTTACAATTTTTTCCAATTCGAATAATCGAACATCTGGAACAGAAACTGTTCCCAAATTGGGTTCTATGGTGCAAAAAGGATAGTTGGCAGATTGAGCTTTGGCATTGCTCAGGCAATTAAAAAGTGTTGATTTCCCTACATTCGGTAGTCCTACAATTCCACATTTCATATTGAGAGTGATTTATTTATAATTTATTTTTTTTAAACGATTGCAAAGATACAGATATGTATTGTTATACTAAAATTTGCTCTTTTAAATATTAAAAAAATCCACTAAACTAATAGTGGATTTTGTGATTTATTTTTTGATAAGTCCTAATTCTATAAGCCTTTCTCGTAAAAATTCTCCAGCGGTAATATCTGGATACAATTTTGGATGAGCATCATCAATACAATTTTCGAGTGCATCGAGTTTCATTTCACTAACAGGGTGCATAAAGAATGGTATGGAATACCGAGAAGTTCCCCACAACTCTCTTGGTGGGTTTACAACCCTGTGTATGGTAGATTTCAATTTGTTGTTGGAATGTCTGGAAAGCATATCGCCAACATTAATCATCAATTCGTCTGGTTCTGCAATTGCATCTATCCATTCGCCATGATGATTTTGCACTTGCAATCCTTTCCCTTGAGCTCCCATAAGCAAAGTGATAAGGTTGATATCTCCATGAGCAGCAGCTCTTACTGCATCATCTGGCTCTTGCGTGATTGGTGGATAGTGTATTGGTCGAAGAATAGAATTTCCTTCCGCAATATATTTATCAAAATAAGTTTCCTCCAATCCTAAATGCAATGCCAAAGCTCTCAATACAAATTGACCGGTTTTTTCCAACATTTTATAAGTTTCCTCTCCAACTTTATTGAATTGTGGTAACTCCGAAACGCTAACATTTTCAGGATATTCTGATTTATATTTAGAATTTTCCGCCAAATATTGACCGAAGTGCCAAAACTCTTTCAAATCTCCTTTTTTGAAACCTTTTGCTGTTTCTTTTCCAAAACCAACATATCCTCTTTGTCCACCAATACCGGGGATTTCGTATTGTTGTTTTTTTTCTACAGGAAGATTGAAAAATTGTTCGACTTGATTGTATAGACTTTCAACCAATTGATTGTCCAAAAAATGACCTTTTAGAGCTACAAAGCCTATTTCTTCATAAGCTTTTCCGATTTCATTTACAAATTTCTGTTTGCGTTCCGGGTTGTCCGAAAGGAAATCACGCAAATCTACTGATGGTATTTTGTTCATAATTGCAAATTAATTACCCAGCGAATTTATTATTTTTTTTTGAATGTTGATGATGAGAGTTGCTAATATTTATTTTAAATTGAAAAAACCAAGTTAGTTGTCAAATCTTACTTCCGATAAAAATTATAAAACACAAAATTCATTTATAAATTTCATTCTGTAAAGAAACTATTTTGGATTAAACTTAAAAAAACTATTTTTGTTAAAATTCAAAATAATAAACTTATGAAATCAAAACACCCAAAGGGATTACCCTATTTATTTTTAACAGAAATGTGGGAGAGATTTGGCTACTATCTTATGTTGGGGATATTTGTCTTGTATATGATTGACCCAAAAGAAACCGGTGGCTTGGCTATACCAGACAAAAATGCCGATGATATCTTCGGTACATTTATCGCTTTAACCTATCTTACTCCGTTTTTAGGAGGTTTTTTTGCCGATAGAATTTTGGGCTATGTGAAAGCAATCTATATAGGTGGTGCTTTGATGGGTGCCGGATATATTGGTTTGGGAATATTCCAAGAGCAAAGTTTGTTTTTTTTATCAATGGCACTTATCATTATTGGAAATGGTTTTTTCAAACCTAGTATTTCCACTCTTCTAGGAAATCTTTACTCCGAAGAACCTTATAAGGAAAACAAAGATTCGGGTTACAATATTTTCTATATGGGCATCAATATTGGTGCATTTGTTTGTAATATTATTGCCGCTTTCATGAGAAATAAATTTGGCTGGGGAGAAGCTTTCATTACCGCTGGTGTTGGCATGTATGTTGGACTATTCGTTTTTTCTTTCGGATTGAAACATGTGAAACAAGCCAATGTACTGAAACCTAAACAAGATGGCGATGTTGGTATTGGCGGTATCCTAACCAAAGTATTTCTACCTGCTATTATTGTTGGTGCTTTGGGCTGGATAATCCCTGGAAACATCTTTGGTAGCGACTCAACCGATGCTTTTATCTTTGCTTGTTTGCCTGTAATTTTCTTTTATGTATCTCTTTATATCAAAGCCAATTCTACCGACAAAAAACCTATTGGTGCATTGTTGGCAATATTTGCAGTTGGGATTATGTTTTGGGCAGTTTTCAAACAAAACGGGACAGCACTTACAAGATGGGCAAATTATTATACCGATCGATCCGTACCAAAACCATTGGAAAAACCATTGGAAAGTATCTTTTTGGTCGATACCAAAAATTACAAAGATGCCCAAGTAACCGAATACGACAACCAATTCCGAGCTCAAAAGAACGATGCCGGTGAAAACAAAAAAATATCGGGCAAAGATGTGTATTTCAAAAATATAAGTCCAGAGCAGAAAGCTACATTAGAAAATAAAGATGACGCCAAAGTTTTTCTATACAACACCGAGCTTTTCCAATCCATCAATCCATTTTGGGTAATAGTCCTAACACCTGTTGTTGTAGGTTTTTTTATGATGATGAGGCGAAAAGGAAAAGAACCCAGTACGGCTAGTAAAATTGTAATGGGGATTTTTATCTCTGCACTTTCTTGTTTGGTAATGGTAGCAGCTGTATATTTCGGAAACAATGGCGAAACAAAAGTATCTGCACTTTGGTTAGTTGGCACTTATGGCGTAATTACCATTGGCGAACTTTGTCTTTCTCCTATGGGATTGTCATTGGTGTCCAAACTTTCTCCGCCTAGACTTACCGCTCTTATGATGGGAGGAAATTTCTTGGCAATATCCATCGGTAACAAATTATCCGGCATATTGGCAAGTATGTGGTACGATTACGACAATAAGGCAAATTTCTTTTGGGTAAATTTTGGATTATTACTCCTCGCATTTGTAATTGGATTATCCATTTTGAAAAACCTCAACAAAATAATAAAAGAAAAAGGGGTAAGCTAATCACTTTATTTTTTATGATATTTTTCATGTCGTTTCAGAAAAAAAACTATATTTGTCGGTCTTAACAAAAATTTAACAAATACAATATGGATACAGCACAACTAAAAGTAGAGCAAAAAGGACATCCGAAAGGACTTTGGGTGTTATTTGGTACAGAAATGTGGGAAAGATTTAATTTTTATGGAATGAGAGCGTTATTGACTCTTTTTATGGTTAATTCTTTACTAATGAAAGAGGCCGATGCTTCAATTATTTATGGTGGCTTTTTAGCATTATGTTATTTGACACCTCTTTTGGGAGGCTTTATTTCGGATAAATATTTAGGAAATAGAAATTGTATTATTTTTGGAGGTTCTTTAATGGCATTAGGACAGCTACTTTTGTTTTTCAGTGCATCAATTTTCACTGAAAATATGAGTAGTGCTAAAATTTTAATGTGGTTAGCTCTATTTATTATCATTTTTGGAAATGGTTTTTTTAAACCTAATATTTCATCAATGGTGGGGAGTTTGTATCCAAAAGAAGAAAAGTCCAAATTGGATTCAGCTTTTACCATTTTTTATATGGGAATAAATCTTGGTGCATTTCTTGGTCAGTTTATTTGCCCTTTCCTAGGAGATGTTAAGGACAGTAATAATATTAGAGATATTTTTGCTTTCAAATGGGGGTTTTTAGCGGCTTCTGTTGCAATGGTAATAGGGACAGCAATTTTTTATTTCTTGAAAAATAAATATGTGGTTACACCAGAAGGTTTACCAATTGGTGGATTGCCAAAAAATAATATCCATACAGATTCAGATGAAATTGAAAGTTCTACAGCAACATTTTCTAGCAAAGCCATTGGTGTTTCCATAGGACTTTTTGTAGTATTGTTCTTTGTATTTAGAAAAATATTAGTTAACGAATTTGGATTTTCAGTGGTAGAAATGGGTACATTAATCAAAGGCGTTATTTATCCATTTATTTATTCAGCAGGTATTTCATTAGCATACCTCATTATTAGTTCTACAGAAAGTAAAGTGGAAAGACAAAGGATTTGGGTTATCTATATTGTATCCTTTTTTATAATTTTTTTCTGGGCAGCTTTTGAACAGGCAGGATCTTCTTTAACCTTTATAGCAGATAATCAGACAGACAGAAATATATTTGGATGGAATATGCCTCCTTCAATGGTGCAAATATTTAATGGACTTTTTGTTGTTTTATTAGCATTTCCGTTTAGCTTGCTTTGGGACAAATTAAGATCAAAAGGTAAAGAACCAGTTTCTCCATTAAAACAAGCAATTGGCTTATTACTTATTGCAGTAAGTTATTTTATTATTGCTCATAATGTGAAAGATTTAGGCAACTCAGGTTTATTGGCAATAAAATGGCTAATGTTACTTTACCTTATACAAACAATGGGCGAACTTTGTTTATCACCAATTGGGTTATCATTAGTTGGAAAATTAGCACCCAAGAGATTTGCATCTTTATTATACGGTGTGTTTTTTATATCAAATGCAGCAGGTTATGCCTTAGCTGGTACTTTGGGGTCATTAATCCCTGCAACGGGAGATAAATTCCAAAAAGCTGAAAAAATGGGAATTAATCTTCAAGAAGTTTTAGATAAAAAAGTAACTTTAAATTCACAGCAATTAGCAATGTTCGAAAAAGAACAAATACCAATCGCTAATACTAATTTTGCCGGTTTTGAAATTCATAATCTTTACGAATTTTTTATGATTTTTGTAGTTCTTTGTGGTATAGCAGCAATAATTTTAGCTATTTTATCTCCAAGATTAAAAAAAATGATGCACGGAGTAAATTAATCCGTCTAATCATTAATAAAATTGTAAACCTCTGAATTTTTCGGAGGTTTTTTTTATATTCGCTTAATCAAAATTTCAAACCAATGAACCTTACACTAGATCAAATACAAAATTTCAAAGGGAAATACCCGAAACAACTTTGGTATCTTTTTACCATAGAAATGTGGGAACGCTTCTGTTTCTACGGTATGCGTGGTGTTTTGGTTATTTTTATGACCGATCAATT
>JAFDZJ010000390.1 GCA_018266965.1 Bacteroidota bacterium | reverse complement strand
GTTATCCGAAGTGTATATGAACTGTAAAAAATTACTAATCAATGGTTTAGGTATTTTTAGTTTAATGAAGTAATCATCACCAAAATAGTTTTGGATATTTTTTATTGTGGTATTCATCATCTCAAATTTTTGATACCTTTCTTTCTTTTTTCGTTCTCCAGAAAGTATATCGTAGATGCTTTCCAGGCTAAAACTCAATCCTCCATTGGCAAATGATGCTACTGGAAGTTGTCTTGGCAATCCATCTCCTTTGGCTTGTGGAAGTCCTATCATTTTTTTTATTTCAAAATTGTAGTCTTTCTTTTTTAGGCTTAACACATCTTTCCTAAGGTTTCCTGTGGGGTGAAAACTGGATATTTTCACTTCTTCTATGTCGTAATAATCCAATTTCAACTCAATCAAATTGCTAGGTGTGTTCAAAATCTCTTGATTGATGGTAATGTCTTTTCTAGCTGTAATGATGGAGGTGAATCGTAGAGTTTCGCCCAAATTTCCTTCAATAGAAAACTTTCCATTATAATCCGAAAGCACTGTTTTCATGGTGTTCAGATTAGTAACATATACTTGATTGAGGTATAGAAGCGAGTTGTCTTTTACAAAGATTTCTCCTTTTATGTTTTGTGCTTTCAGTCCCAATGTTAGAATTGTAAGACACAAGATTAAGATTTTTTTCATAGAGGACAAAAGTACACACAAAATCCTATCAATAACCATTGGTATAGACTCGTTTTGCGTTAAACTTTTATTAAAGTTTGATAAAAAAATCTAAAAATTGTCGAATATATAGGTTAGTATATCTTTATCTTCCTGTTGTAGGGTTAATTTTCTTCTAGCCATTACTATTTCTGCAACTTCAAATGCTTTGTTTAAGTTGAATTTTTCGTCACCTTTCATACCACCCCAAGAAAAATGTTCCACTAAATTCGGTGGGAAACCAATTTTGAAGATATTGGTTGCTACGCCAATAATAGTACCGGTATTCAATTGTATATTGATAGCGGTTTTGGAATGATCACCCATGATAATTCCACAAAATTGCAATCCTGTTTTTTCAAATTTTTTCGAGTTGTAGCTCCACAATTTTACTTCAGCATAGTTGTTTTTTAGGTTAGAAGAGTTGGTTCCTGCACCTAAGTTACACCATTCCCCAATAACGGAATTGCCTAAAAACCCATCATGTCCTTTGTTGGAGTATCCCGAAACAACTATATTGTTCACTTCTCCACCAATTTTGCAAACGGGTCCTATTGTTGTTGGGCCATATATTTTGGTTCCCATATTCAACACCGAACCTTCGCAAAGAGCAAGGCTTCCCCGAATGGAGCAATTCTCCATGATTTCTGCATTTTTCCCGATGTATATTTTCCCATTATTACAATTCAATGTGGAGTATTCTACAATAGCACCTTCTTCTATAAAAAGATTATTTTGATTTCCCAAAAAGCCATTGGTTTTGGAAAGTGGTTGCGAAATTCTATTTTTGGTTACCAAATCGAAATCGAAATCTATGGCAGCTGCATTTTTGGAAAATAAATCGGTATGTTTCTCAAACATCAAAATATCCTCTGTAATATCTGTCATTTTTTCGATTTGTGAAATAGAAAAATTTAGCATATTAACTTTTGCTACTAGCAATTCATCTTTATAGACGAGTGCTTCGCCGATTTCTAAACATTTTATCTGTTCCAAAAGTGCATCAGAAGGAATGAAATTAGGAACTATAAAGAGCGATTCTACTTTCTTTGGGCTTGGAAATTTTGCTTGTAAATAATCCTCTGTAATATATGAATATTCCGTAAGATTCAGAAGTTTTTTCCATCTTTCGGCAAAGGTAAGTATGCCACAACGGAGTTCTGCAACTGGTTTTGTGTAGGTAAGAGGAAGAAATTTGTTCCAATATTGAGCGTCTGAAAATACAATTTGCATGGAGGGTAAGTGTTTTCACAAATATAAAATAAAAAAGCCTTTCAAAAAGAATTTTGAAAGGCTTAAAATTTATTTTAACAAAAATTTATTTTGCGAATTTTTTGTATTTGTTCATGAATTTATCTACTCTACCAGCAGTATCTACCAATTTTACTTTACCGGTATAAAAAGGGTGAGAAGTAGAAGAAATCTCCATTTTTATCAATGGATAAGTAGCTCCTTCGAACTCTATGGTGTCTTTTGTTTCCGCAGTAGATTTGCAAAGAAACACTTCGTCGTTACTCATATCTTTGAAAACGACAAGTCTATAATTTTCTGGATGTATTCCGTTTTTCATAACTAAATAATTTAAAAGTTTTAAATAAATGGCTTTGAAATAGTAATGGATATTTCTCTGCTTAATTTTAGATTGCAAAAGTAGTTCATTTTTTTTAATTGAACAAAATTTTTTTATTTTATTTTTTTGTTGAATTTGATGATGATGTAATTGACAAGAAAAGTATATCTTTGATGTTTGTATATTAATCTAACTTTCATGTTAATTCAAAATATTAAAATTGCCAATATGTTGAAGTTTAAAATAATAATTGCCCTTTTTTTTTGGATAGCAATAGTACTAGTTTCTTGTAATAAAGACGATATTTCTTTTGATGCTCCCAACAAAGAACTTCGTTTTTCTCGGGATACTGTGTTTTGCGACACTGTTTACAACCAAGTTCGTTCGGAAACTTATGCTGTAAAGGTTTATAATACAGAAGACAGAGATGTTATGATACCGAAAATAGAATTGGGGAGAGGTTCTGGTTCTCTCTACCGAATAAATGTTGATGGGAAATCTGGATTTCAGTTTCTAAATACTCCACTTCGCAAAAAAGATAGTCTTTATATTTTTGTGGAAATTGCACCAACTGCCAATGGACCAGAAGCAATTGCCGAAGACCAAATTTTGTTTTCTTCCAATCAAGGGACTCAACATGTTACTTTGTTCTCGGTGGTGCAAGATGCGGAATTTTTTGTACAAACTACTGCTAATCCAGTAAAAATTACAAGCAATACCGTTTGGAATAATAACAAAGCCAAGATTATCTATGGAAATTTGCAGGTTGATCCAGGCGTTACACTAGATGTACAGGCAGGTACAAAAGTTTATTTTCATAAAAATAGTGGGTTGAAAATTGCGAATGCCGCCAAACTAAATGTGAATGGCACACTTGGTAACGAAGTCGTATTTCGTGGTGATAGAAATGATACCAAATACGATACGATACCCAAAAATTGGAATGAAATTTCTTTTGATGCAGGTGCTAGTCTTAATATGAATTATGCAAAAATATTTGGTGGAACTCGTGGTTTGGATATGAAACAGACTACTGCCAACATTAGTAATTCTATTATTCATACCTTTCAGGAATATGGAATATATGCGGTTAATTCTACCATTGCAGCCAAAAATATAGTGATGGATAACTTTGGAGATTCTGCCATAGGAATGTTCAAAGGGGGGTATCTAAACCTTACCCATTGTACTTTGGCTAATTTTTGGGAAATGAACTCATCAACCAATGCCTTTGTACTGTATGCTACCAATGATTGGACAAATCCTTCTGGACAAGTAGAACAAGCAGCCCTGAATATGGATATTAAAAATTCTATTTTGTATAATAAAAATGAAAATGCAGTCCAACTAAAACCTACCAATGGACAAGTTTTTAATTATTCCTTTACCAATTCTCTTCTCAAATATAGTAATACCGCTGGGTTTGCTTTTGAAAATAACCCTTTTGTAATCAACTCTATCAAAAACGAAAATCCACTTTTTTTGAATTTATCTATTTATAAACTAAATTTAAGAGTTGCCAACGCTTCTCCCGCCCGAAACAAAGGAAATCTTACCGTAGCTGCTTCTGTACCTTTGGATATAGTGGGAGTTTCTAGATTAGTAAATCCTACATTGGGAGCTTATCAATAATTATTATAATGAAAAAATCTAATTGAAAATGGAGATTACAAAATTACAAAATAGGGTTGATGACTGGATTAATACAATTGGAGTAAGGTATTTCAATGAATTGACCAATATGGCAATTTTAACAGAGGAAGTAGGAGAGGTGGCGAGGATTGTCGCTAGAAGATATGGTGAACAAAGTGAAAAAGAAGAAGATAAAACTAAAAACCTAGGTGAGGAGTTAGCAGATGTGCTTTTTGTAACTTTGTGTTTGGCAAACCAAACGGGTATAGATTTGCAACAGGCTTTTGATGCTAAAATGAAATTAAAAACCGAAAGAGATCAATATAGACATCAAAATAATGCTAAATTAAAATAATAATAAAGCAATTTGTCTTGGTATGTTTTTGAAAAAATCCAAATTAACTTCGGGAAAAATTGTTGGGATTTCCGGTTCCAAAAGTATCAGCAATCGTTTGCTAATTTTGAAATATTGTTTTGATGGGTTGCAAATCAAAAATCTATCAACTGCCGAGGATACGGTTCTTTTGCATAAAGCATTGTTGGAAGACAATTCCATAATCGATGTGCATCATGCTGGTACAGCTTTTAGATTTCTAACTTCTTATTTTTCAATTTTGAAATCGGAAACTCATATCCTTACAGGTTCGGAAAGACTCCAACAAAGACCCATAAAAGATTTGGTAGATGCACTTGTTTCTATTGGTGCGAAAATAGAATATTTGGGAGAAACAGGTTATCCTCCTATTAAGATTATTGGGACAAAAATAATTGAAAGCAGTGTGAAAATCAATGGAAATATTTCCTCTCAATTTATTACTTCTTTATTGTTAATTGCGGCAAAACTTGAAAATGGACTGACTGTTGAAATTGTTGGCAAAATTACTTCCAAACCTTATTTGGAAATGACTATTTCTCTTTTGACTGATTTGGGAATTGACATTATTTGGCAGGATAATAATATTGTTGTAAAACCTTTGTCCACACCTCTCAACAAAACAATTACCATAGAAAGTGATTGGTCTTCGGCAAGTTATTTTTATTCTTTGGTAGCCATTGGTAAAAAAGAAATTGGACTTTGTTCTTTTACTATTCCGTCTTTGCAGGGAGATTCTGTATTGATGGAGATTTATAGGAAATATTTCGGAGTGGATAGTGTATGGGACAATTCATCAAAACAGATACAATTGAAACCTATTCCGAATTTCGAATATCCATCAATAATTTCATTAAATCTAAATAACTGTCCGGATATTGCACAAACAATTTGTGTAACCGCTACTATTTTGAAAATACCCTTTCATTTCACAGGTTTGGAAACATTAAAAATTAAAGAAACAGATAGATTGGTTGCCTTGCAAAATGAGTTGTTGAAAATTGGTTGCAAAACCACTATTTCCGATGAGGGTATTTTTTCCGATGAATTTGTACAACCTTTGTCCGAAATTAGTATAGAAACTTACAGCGATCATAGAATGGCAATGAGTTTTGCTCCCTATTGTTTGGAAGATACAATCCAAATTAATGATCCAAAGGTAGTAGAAAAATCTTATCCTAATTTTTGGAAAGATTTGCAATCTATTACCACTATAATTTAATTTAATAAAAAATAAATGAAAGCATCAAAAGTGATAGTGATAACAGGAAGTTCTTCCGGAATTGGTTATTCTTTGGCGGAATATTTTGGCAAAAAAGGGCATCAAGTATATGGTTTAAGCAGGAAAATTGTCGAAAATAATTTTTTCACAAGTTTGTCGGTTGATGTTACCAATAATGATGCCGTACAAACCGCTATTTCTACAATTATGGAAAAAGAAGGTAGGATAGATATAGTCATCAACAATGCTGGAATGGGAATGGTAGGACCTGTGGAAAACACCACAAAAGAAGATATTTGGAAATTATTTTCTCTTAATTTGGTAGGTGCAGTACAAATGATGTCTGCTGTGCTCTCAATGATGAGAGCTCAAAAAAATGGGAAAATCATCAATATTTCCAGTATAGGGTCAGAAATGGGATTGCCTTTCAGGGGATTTTATTCCGCATCCAAAGCTGCATTGGACAAGGTTACGGAAGCTATTCGCTACGAGGTTTCGCCGTGGAATATACAAGTTTGTTCCCTGCATTTAGGAGATATACAAACCAGTATTGCTGAAAGTAGAGTGCAAACAAAGGTTGGTACAGCTTACCAATCTACCTATAATAAAGTTTTTTCGCTAATGAACTCTCATGTTGATCAAGGGAATTTGCCAATAGAAGTTGCGATATATGTAGAAAAATTATTCCAAAAAAAACATTGGAAAGCTCATTATTATTTTGGTAAATTTGGTCAGAAAATAGGGGTGCCACTCAAATGGATTTTACCTCAAAATTTTTATGAAAATCTGATGAGAAAATATAATCATTTGGAAGAATAGAAGATACAGAAACCTTAATCCATTGTTTTTATGTTAAAATACAAAAAACTTTTACCCCTATTTTTCGTGCAGTTTTTCACTTGGTTGGGCTTGTTTTCTTTGTGGATTTATGCAACTCCTGTTGTGTCCAAATGTTTTTTTGATGCACACCACAACGGAAATATAGATTTCGAACAAGGAACAAAATGGGTCGGGATTTGTTTTGCATTGTATAGTATTTTGGGAGCATCTTTAACATTTGCTTTGCATAAAATTCTCAAAAAAAAATCCAAATATGCCGTACATTCCATAGCATTGCTTTTGGGAGGTTTGGGACTTATATCTTTTAATTTTGTGCCGTCCAAATATTTGCTTTTACTATCGTTTGTATTGGTAGGTATCGCTTGGAGTAGTATTTCTACCACTCCCTATATTTTGGTTAGCGAAATAGCAACCGACGGCGAACAAGAAAAATATTTCTCGGTTTTCAATTTCTCGACAGTAATTCCACAAGCGATAGCTGCGTTTCTTTTTGCCTATATTACCAAAGATTTTTTTCATGGCGAAATGATAAAAACAATTTTAATGGGAGGAGTTTTTATGATAATTGCTGCAAGTATTTCTTGGGGTTTGCATCTTAAATTTTCCAATATACAAAAGCCCAAAGAAACCAATAATTAAAAGAGATTTATAGACTGATGAGATTTTATTTCCTAGCAATACTTACTTTTTTTGGTCTTTTTTTACAGGCACAACAGAAAAATTATGTG
>JAFDZJ010000038.1 GCA_018266965.1 Bacteroidota bacterium | reverse complement strand
TAAGAATGTAGGTTTCATACAATCTTTAATTTCGCTCACTACCTCAAAAAATGATATAATTTTAGACTACCACGCTGGAAGTGGAACAACAGCACACGCAGTTTTAGAACTCAACAAAGAAGACGGAGGAAATAGACAATTTATTTTGTGCGAACAAATGGACTATATAGAAACCGTTACGGCAAAACGAGTACAAAAAGTAATTGAAAACAACGAACAAGGAAACTTCGTTTACCTCGAACTCAAAAAGTACAACCAAACATTTATTGAGCAAATTGAAAAAGCAAAAGACAGCGAAATGCTTTTAAAAATTTGGGAGCAGATGAAAGAGAAATCGTTCCTCAATTACAATGTGGATATTCAAAAACAAGAAACACACATTGAAGAATTTAAAGCACTCACTTTGACAGAGCAAAAACAACATTTGTGCGAGTTGCTCGATAAAAATCAATTGTATGTAAATCTTTCAGACCTTGAAGATGAAAACTTTGAATGTAGCGAAGAAGAAAAGCAAATAAGCAAAGATTTTTACCAAATAAAGAAATAGGCAATGGCATTTTTATATGATACTATATTACAGGAATTTGGCAAAAGACAAATTGCACAAGTTGAAATTTCTGCGTCTATTTCCGATAATTTAAAGTACAATCAAAGACCATATCAAATCGAAGCGTTTCAACGATTTATACTTTGTCATTCCGAAAACTTTACAGGAAAACCTAACAATCCTTTGCATTTACTTTTCAATATGGCAACAGGAAGCGGAAAAACGCTTGTAATGGCTGGTTTAATCTTACACTTGTACGAAAAGGGTTATCGCAATTTTTTGTTTTTCGTCAATTCAAACAACATCATTCAAAAAACAAAAGACAATTTCTTAAACGAAAATACTTCTAAATATTTATTCAAAAACAAAATTGTTATTGACGGAAAAGAAGTGCTAATAAAGGAAATTGAAAACTTTGACGAAGCCGATGAACAAAACATCAATATCAAATTTACCACCATTCAACAACTTCATATAGACCTTAATAACACCAAAGAAAACAGTGTTACTTATGAAGATTTTGAAAACAAGAAAATGGTTTTGATTGCTGATGAAGCTCATCATTTGAACGCAGGAACTAAAAAAGGAAATCTATTTGGTAGTTGGGAAGATACAATTGAAAAAATCCATCAAACTAATTTTGAAAATATCTTGTTGGAATTTACGGCAACAATGGATTTTGAAAGTCGGGAAATACTCAACAAATATCAAAACAAGGTAATTTATAAATACGACCTTTCACAATTTAGAATTGATAAATATTCCAAAGAAATAAACCTTGTTCGTTCGTTGTATGACGAGCAAGAACGAATTATACAAGCATTGATTTTAAACTTGTACCGTCAGGAATTAGCCACTTCAAACAATATCAATTTGAAGCCTGTTATTTTGTTCAAAGCCAAAAGAACAATTGCAGAATCCGAACAAAACAAAGAAAAGTTTCATAAACTGATTGATGATTTTTCGGTAGAAATGATTGAGAAAGTCCAAAAGACTTCTACCGTTTCAGTTGTACAAAAGGCATTTCATTTCTTTGAAGAAAACGGAATTTCGGAAAATGAAATAGTAAAACGCATACAAGCAAATTTTAAATTTGAAAATTGTCTAAGTGCCAACAACGACAGCGAAGCTGAGAAAAATCAAATTTTACTCAACACTTTGGAAGATGAAAACAATCCGATTAGAGCCATTTTTGCAGTTCAAAAACTGAATGAGGGTTGGGATGTTTTAAACCTATTTGATATTGTTCGTTTGTATGAAGACCGAGACGGAAAAGATGGCAAACCCGGAAAAACAACTCTTTCAGAAGCCCAATTAATTGGTCGTGGTGCAAGATATTTTCCTTTTGCCTTAGAAGAAGGACAAGACCGATATACTCGAAAATTTGATGATTATATTTCCAACGATTTAAAAATCTTGGAAGAATTATACTATCATACAAAAGAAGACAGCCGTTATATTTCGGAATTGAAGAAAGCACTTGTAGAATCAGGTATTTACGAAGATGACGAGAATTCGGTAACGAAAAAACTCCAACTAAAAGACGAATTTAAGAAAACGGATTTCTTTAAAAAAGGACAGGTTTTCTTCAATAAGAAAATTGAAAAAAGTTTTGAAAATGTAAAATCATTTGCCGATTTAGGCGTGAAAAAAGTTAATTATCGTCATACTCTTTCATCAGGTGTTGGCAGAATGTCCAATGCAATTGCTTTTGAATTAGAACCAACAACGGCTGATTATGAAGTAACTAAGGCCAAAGATATACAGCTATCACAGATTCAAAAGCACGTTATTCATTATGCTTTAACCCAAAATCCTTTTTATAATTTCAGTAATTTATTGCACTATTTCCCCACTTTAAAATCATCTTCCAATTTCATTGAAAACAAAGAGTTTTTAGGAGATTTAGCAATTACATTTATTGGAACACCAAAGCGATTAAATGAAATCACCCATTTCGATTATTTACAAGCTCTGACTGGACTTTTAGCAAATATCGAAAATGAAATAAAAAGCAACTCAACAGAATTTGAAGGCTCGGATTATATTTCGGAATATGTACATAAAGTATTCAAAGACAAAGAAATTCGAGTACGAAAAGGAGATGAAAGAGAAAAAGGACAGCTGGAAACAGAAGATAAATTCAAACTCAATTTAAGCACCGAAAAATGGTTTGCTTTTAATGACAATTTCGGGACAATAGAAGAAAAAGCCTTTGTTTCTTTGTTTTCAAGGCGTTTTGAAAGTTTAAACCAAAAGTTTGAAGATATTTATTTAATCAGAAATGAAAGAGAAATAAAAATCTTTGACAAACTCGGACGAGCATTTGAACCTGACTTTTTGTTATTCTGTAAGCAACGAAACGAACAACAATTAACTTTTCAGGTTTTTATTGAGCCGAAAGGTTCTCATTTAATTGGATACGATAGTTGGAAAAATGACTTCTTAAAACAAATACAATTTGAGCAAAAGACAATTAAAATTCACACGGATAATTATCTAATTACAGCAGTTCCATTCTATAATTACAACAGTGAAAACGAATTTGGTCGTGAATTGGAAAGTGTGTTAAATGAGAGCGAAAAGGTATTGTAATAAATAACAGGAACATCAAAATAGTTTTAGCAGTTTTGCTTTTTGCGTGTCTTTTGGATATGCCTTACGGCTTTTTCCAATTGGTTCGTTTTGTAGCATTGGTTGGTTTTGGTATATTGGCTTTATTGTTTCAACCAGCAATCATAGATTATCATTAGAAATTAGAAATATGGAAAAATTAAAAAATATAACACCCGGAGAAATTTTACTGGAAGAATTTTTAATTCCTCTTGGAATTTCACAATACAGATTATCAAAAGATTTGGAAATTCCACAAACAAGAGTTTCTGAAATCATTAAAGGTAACAGGAGGATTTCTGCTGATACAGCTGTAAGATTAAGTGCCTATTTTGGAAATTCTGCAAAATTTTGGCTTGGACTTCAAGATGATTACGATATTGAAAATGAAATGTCTGAAAAATCAAATGAGGTAAATC
>JAFDZJ010000389.1 GCA_018266965.1 Bacteroidota bacterium | reverse complement strand
CGTTAGCAGAAATTTATTTACAACACCACGTATAAAATGGATAAAGAACAGTTGAATATAGATATTCATAGTAAATTATTAAAATCTTCAGAAATTTTCCTAAAAAAAGATTATGATAAAAATTATGATATTGTTGAGGCTCTTGATTTAATAAAAGAAATCAAAAATAACAATTTGAATGAGGTAACCGAAATATATATTTATGAAGAAGGTTTTGGCTCGACTGAAAAGAAACATAAAGATACACTTGTACATTTAATTACTTCTGTCATAGCATTTGATTATTCAGATGAAAATATTTTGTATTTAAAGGAAATTATTACAAAAAAGGATGATAAAAAGAGTGATATAGCTTTAGATTATTTTTTGAAAATTGGAGCATATAATGAAAAGTTTAGAGATAATGTATTAGATTTTGTGGAAGAAAATATAAATAATTTCAACAAAAACAAACTAAATACAATCGCATTTTATATGTTTAAAATTTATCCTAAAAATTTAAGAACTACCAATTTATTTGATCTTGCAAAAAAACTGAATGATGAAAAATTTCCTTCTCAGAAAAATGAACAACAAAAAAGTACAAATTCAACCAATCAGAATTTTGAAAAAACACCAAAGCAAGTATCTAAAAAACAACCTTGGTGGAAATTTTGGTAAACTTCTGCTAACATTGTATTGGCAAAATGCGGGGTTTAAGTATAAGTTGAACTTTTTGTAATATTTTGCCACCGCTATTTTTTCATTCCACATTTTTTTTAACTTAGTTTCACGAAAAAAATATCGGCTACGATTGTGAATTCTTGAACTTTCAGTTCTCCGAATTCCCGCACTTCGCTAATACTTTTTCCGTTAGGCGATATGTTCTGACTGCTACCAACAATCCAATCTCTGCTTTTTTGCATCAATAGGTAAACGCTCATTTAACAAATATAATTGGTTCAACTTTTCAATAGCAAACTCAAATGATATTAAGTCTGAAATTAATAATTGGTCGAAAATGTATAATATTCCTCTAACTTCTACACCATCAGCTGATGATTGCTTTCTTAATTTACCATCACCTGTTAAAAGTATTCCGTGATTTTTCTTAGCGTGATACCATACTGAACAATCTTCAAAACTTAATCCATTGGTAGAAGATAGAATTTCAAAAATATTAATTAAATCATCTTCAGATGACTCTATTATTGTTAATGATTGATTTTCTACAAATTGTACAATCACTTCTTTTTGATCATGGTGTAATTCTTCAAATACGAAATCTGTTGTTTTCAATTCTAAACCTTGCAGCCTAAAAAACACTTCAATTAAATCTAAATGAAATAGGTCAATTAAAATATTTGCATCATTTATTACGATCCTCATTCTATTCCATTTACATTGTTGAATTTTCTAAAACCTCATTGATATTAATATTTAATAATGAAGCTGCTTTGCTAGATGATATTAACTCTTGAGAAAACGCTCGATAAACTAATTGTTCAAATCTATTTGAAACTTCAGGAGTTTGAAATCTTTGAGCATCAACCTCTCGCTTTAGTCTAGGATCGAAATTAAGTTTTCTATAAAATTCAGCTACTCTATTTTCACTTAATATATTGCAGTCTTTTAATCTATAAACTATGGCTCTAATACTTATTCCGTACTTACGCTGAACCTCTATTAATTCTTTAAAAGATATACCTTCTCTACCTTCACCGAATTCTTTCAAAACCATTGATTTAGGAAATAAAAATTCTGATGCAAATCTATTACAGATTTGCTCTTCAAATTTAATATCACATTCTGGTAAGTCTAATAGAAGATGTCCTAATTCGTGCAAAAGAGTAAAACGTTTTCTTTCAACGATAAAATTTTTATTTACAACAATTATTGGATATTTATCATTAACAATCGAAGCAAGTCCATCAAAATTATTTTGCGGTTCATCAATTTCAATTACTTTGATTTCATTATCTTCTAAAAGCTGTATAATGTTATGTATTGGGTCAAAACCAATTTCCCAATCATTTCTTAATTCTTTTACAACACTCTCAATATCTTCTAATGAGTTAACTTTTTTCTTTTTTAAAGGATTTTCAAATGAATTATCAATCTTTAAAATATTTTCAACTTCCAAATAGTTTGACAATTGAATTTTAATATCTTCCTTTAAGGCATTAACTTTTTTCGCGGAAAAAGAACTTCTTTTACGGAAATTAACATCACCTAACTCAACAGATGAAGGAGCAAAAAAATAATCAAGCTTTACTTTCATTGATTTTGCCAACTGAATTAATATTTTACTAGATGGCATTGAATTTCCATTTTCGTATTTCGAAATCATCTGTTTTGAAACACCTATTAAATCGGCAAGTTCTTGTAATGACATTGCATTAAGAACCCTACCTTGTCGTATTTTTTGTGAAACAATTTCTTTCATAACATCTATCTTTAGTTGACATTTTATGCAAATTTATAAATTTTGTCAACCAAAACAAATATTTTATCAGAATTTAACACATCGCCTAACGGGCAGTTTTGCAAGAGAGCGGGAGAAATTCTCCGTTTGAAATATTTTAGTATATTTGAAGTGCAGTTTTCGCAAGGAAATTTGTGATAATAATCCGCTCCTTCACCAAACTGCAAAAACGTTATCAGCAATGCCATTGCCGAAGCTAAATCCAAGGCTAAAAAAATTGTGAATAAAATTGGCACTGCTTATAACATTGTATTTCACAACCGTCCGAAAGTTGCAATTTGAAAATTGCCTGAGAATGCTTTATTTTGAAAAAGTTTTCAAAAAATTTCAAATATGGCATTTTTCAGGCGTTCCAAAAATACGAACATTCCTTTACTCGGACAAATTTTAAATTTAATTCCTCTCCATTTATTAAAATCTGTAATCCATAAATATCAATCTGACAAAGGTTGCCATAAATACAAGACCTACGACCAATTGGTTGCATTATTGTTCGGACAGCTGAATAAATGCTATACACTATGTGATATAAGTTGTGGATTATCAATTAGTAGCACTTTTCTATCTGATATTGGACTCACACAAAGCCCTGCAAAATCAACCATGAGTGATGGAAATAAAAAAAGAAATTATAAGGTGTTTGAAACTCTTTATTACAGGCTTTTGAGTTATTACAAGGAGAGTCTTAAATCCAAACATCAGAGCCATGTTATTGATGAAATTAAAAACCAATGTGTTAAGCTGATTGATAGCACCACTATTGGTTTATGTTTGAGTCTTTTTTGACTGGGCAAAATTTACTCACTTTTTTATTATTTTTTTAATGGAGTTCGTGATTTGCTTCGCTTAATTCGAACAGCTAAGGGAGGTTTGAAAATCCACACCGTTTGGGATGAACAATTAGGTTTGCCTGACCTCATTAATATCACTGATGCAAAGACACATGATCGGTATGGACTGGAAAATAATGTATTCGAAAAAGGAACCATTTTCGTAGAAGACAGAGGGTATTTTGACTTCACATTAATGCTTAATAGGATAAAAGCAGAAAATATCTTTGTAACAAGAATTAAAGAGAACACTGTTTATCAAACTCTTGAAGAAATAGACTTGCCCGAAGGAAAGGATCAGGATATAATCAAAGACGAAATAATACAACTTTGTTCACCAAAAGCACAAGAAACGGGAATTTGTGATGAGAAACTAAGATTGGTGCATGTTTTTATAGAAATAGACGGAAAGTGGAGAACAATCGAAATAATCACTAACCAACTAGACTGGTCGGCAAGAACCATTGCCGATTTGTACAAAAAACGATGGGATATAGAATTGTTCTTCAAAGCAATGAAACAGAATTTGCAAATCAAGACCTTTGTAGGGACGAGTGAAAATGCAGTAAAATCACAGATTTTTGTTTCTCTAATCAGCTATTTGCTACTCGAACTCATCAAGCGGTTCTACTGCGATAAAAAAACCGCTTTCAGTAATTTTTGTGAGAAAGTAAGAATCTGCTTAATGCACTATCTAACCTTGGATTACATCTGCAATGAACTAAAGCCCATAGTGAAAAAAGTAAAAAAACCACCTCAAAAAACACTTTTCAACATAGATAATTTCAGCTATCAAACAAGTTTACCCTTTTAAACAGAGACTTTCAGAAGATATATTTCAACTTTTGGAAAACTTTCGGACGGCTATGATTCAGAATATTGATTATTTATAAATTACTCGGTTTTTTAAAAGCCTTTACCACCACAGCAATCGAACTCAATACGAATACTGAAAAAGGAATGTAGTACCAAACATTCATTCTGTGAAAGCTGATTGTATTGTAACTACCGGTTAGCACAATGGCTGCAATAAATAATGTAATTACACAAAACAACAATAGAAATCTATCCGTATATTTTTTACATTTGAAAAAGACAATAATAGTTCCAATAAGTGCCAATGACACGATTCCATATTCAAAAAATGAACTAAAATTTAGGCTAAATAAATCAGTTATTGATTGATAAAGATACATAAGCGGAATAATGAATAATGGTAATCCCATTTCATCTAAAACACAGATTAATAAGAAAGAAATAATGGTTGTTAATTGTAAAGGTTTCATAATTTTATATTTTAAGGACAATTTCAAATTGTTGGTGGTGCGTATCCATTCTGAATACTTAGTGAATGTATTGTGTTTGAAATACAACAGCTAAAAACAGAACTCGACCAGATAAAACCATAAACCTAATCCCAATCGGCGGCTACAAATTTCATTTTTTCGCCTTTGTTGTTGTAAAGGGTTAGGAAATGTCCGTCTATCTTATATTTTTTCATGGTAGCAAGTGCCAAAGAAAATTGCTTTTCCAATTGCATATTTCCTTCACAAAAACTCATGGTTGCTCCTACAACTTCTAATTTTAGGGTTTTGTTTTTGTTAAATTTTCCCTGTATCATAAGCTGATTGCAACCCATAAAAGCAGAAAACTGTTTTTGGGAAAGGTTGAGTTCCGCCTTTTGTTCCATCAAATATTCTTTGGAGAAATCCTGGAAAGAAATAAGCATCCATTCTCTTTGGTACATAGGTGTTTTGTTTTTTTGTGCATAAAAAAAGCCTACAAAAAATAAGCTAAATATTGCAATCGAGAGTTTTTTGTAACTAATCATTTAACGATATTTATTTTTTATTAACCAAAATTATACCTTTTTAGTCAAATGATGAATTTAAAATTAGTAAATTAGCCGACAAATATATTTTTAGAAAAATGAAAAGAATATTTCTAGCACTCACTTTCTTGTTGAGTTTCCTGCAAATGCGTGCAGATGAAGGGATGTGGCTCATGATGCTCATCAAAAGATTAAACGGTGTCGATATGCAAAAAGAAGGATTGCACCTTACTCCGGAAGAAATATATTCCGTGAACAATTCTAGCATGAAAGATGCCATTGTAAGTTTTGGTGGTTTTTGTACAGGAGAAATTGTATCGGACAAAGGTATGATTTTTACCAATCACCATTGTGGTTATGGAGCAATTGCTGCAGCATCTACGCCAGAAAAAAACCACCTGAAAAATGGGTTTTGGGCACTGAAACAAAACGATGAAATCCAAGCAAAAGGACTCTATGTAAGATTTTTGGTTAGGATGGACGATGTAACTGCCAGAATTAATGCTAAACTAAACAACAAAATGTCTGCCGATGACAGAAAAAACATCATTGAAGCAGAATTTAAAGCCATAGAAAAAGAAAACTCCGAAAACGGAAAATATACCGTTGTTACAAAATCTTTCTTTAATGGAAACGAGTTTTATTATTTCGTTTATCAAGATTTCAATGATGTTAGGCTAATAGGCACACCTCCTGCTTCCCTAGGGAAATTTGGTGGCGATACCGACAATTGGGAATGGCCAAGACATACCGCAGATTTTTCCGTTTTTCGTGTCTATACCGATGAAAAAGGAAATCCTGCCGAATATGCCAAAACAAACATTCCGATGAAACCAAAGCACTTCCTTCCTGTATCACTAAAAGGTGTGAAAAAAGGAGATTTCGCAATGATTGCAGGTTATCCCGGAACTACCAACAGGTATCTTACTTCTTTTGGTATCCAACAAATGGTAGGAAAAGACTATCCAGCTTGGGTAGAAGGTTCCAAACTTGCTATGGATGTTATGAAAAAATACATGGACAAAGATGTTGCTACCAAACTGAACTATGCTTCGCAATATGCTTCGGTTGCTAATTATTGGAAAAATAGACAAGGAACAATAGATGCGGTTAACAAAAACGGAACCATTGGCGACAAACAAAAATTGGAACAAAAATACACTTCGTGGTCTATACAACCAGGCAACGACGAGTACGAAGGCATCCTAGACAATATCAACATGTACTACAAACAAGCTTCCAACAGAAATGTTGAAAAAATGTACATGAACCAATTGATGAGAAATGCAAAATATATACAAGTTGCAGCACAACTAAGTGCGCTTTTCAAAACTTATGCCGAGCAAGATATGCAAGGTAGAATTGCTATGAAACCAAAAGTAATGGAAGCTGTACTGAAAGTATATGACAAATTCAATGTAGAACTGGAAGGAGAAATGCTAAACTCTTTGGCAAATCTATACAAAACAAAAGTAAACAAAGATGTTGCTGCACCACATCTTACCAATGTAGATGTAAAAGGACTTTCGATAGTTGCACAATCCTCCATATTTGCCAATAAAGCCTCTGCAACCAATTTTGTGAACAATCCAGACCGCTTGAAATTAGATGCTGACAACCTAAGAAAATTTGCACTTGGCGTGATTGATGATAATAGATTGCAAGGCGAAAGATTCAAACTTATTGATGATGAGTTTGCAAAAAATACTAGAATATTCATTGCTGGATTGATGAAATCTATGCCGGAGAAAAAATTCTATCCAGACGCCAATTCTACTATGAGACTTACCTACGGAACGATAGAAGATTTGCCGATAAGATCTGATAGACAATATTATGGCGTTACCGACAACTACTATACGGATATGGCTGGTCTTATTGCAAAATATAAAAAAGACGATGAAGAATTCGACCTTCCACAAAAAGTAATAGACTTGTACAATGCCAAAGATTTCGGACAATATGCCGATGCCAAAGGCTATATGCCAATAAATTTCTTGTCCAACAATGATATTACAGGAGGAAATTCTGGCTCCCCAATTATTGATGCCGATGGTAATTTGATAGGATTGGCTTTCGATGGTAATAGCGAAGCACTTTCCGGTGATATAGTTTTCGAAAAAGAGTGGCAAAGAACCATCAACCTAGATGTAAGATATGCACTTTGGATTATGGACAAATACGCTGGTGCTAACAAACTAATAAAAGAATTGAAATTGGTAAAAGACGAAAACACTCCGAAAAATACCAAAAAAACAAACACAGAAAACACCAAGAAAAAGAAATAATTTCTTTATAATCTTGTGTAAATAAAATCAAGGCTATCCGATTTGTGGGTAGCCTTTGTTTGTTAAAAAATGAATAAACTATCCATAAATGCGTTTAGTGGATTGCAATTTTTTTTTCTAAACACAATATTCACATAAAAAATATATAAATTTGCAGTCAAATGAATTTTACAGCTGATATTTTTACATTTTTAAAACTCTTTGGGAAAGTATCCATTCCTGGATTTGGAGTTTTTAAAACCATCGATGCGGGTGCTTTTTTCGATGAAAATACAAAGTCGTTGTTGCCACCTTCGCAATTGATTGTCTTCAACAAAAACCTTTCTGAAAGTGATAATGGATTGGTGCAATTTTTAGCTAAAAACAACAATATCTCTCCCGAAAATATAGAAAATGAACTAAAAGAAACAGTAGCTCATTGGAATATTTCTCTCCAAAATGCTCATGAATTGGATTTGGAAAGTTTAGGAAAATTCTCAATTGTTAATAATGATTTCATATTTGTAGGAAACAGACTGTTGCGAGAAAATTCTGCTTTTTTTGGTTTGGAAGAAATAAAACTTTCCGATGTGCAAAAACCCAGCAGTTACAAAACTCCTAAAAATTCTGTTACAAAACAAAAATCTACTCTTCAAGAAATTGTACTTTGGATTTTTCTAACCATCATACCAATTGTAGGATTACTCTATTTCGGAATTACAAATCAAGAATTAATTTTCGGTAAAAAATCTTTTGAAAAAATATCGATAAAAAACTCCACACATAGGATTGCTCCAACAACTACTGTTGAAAATTCATTAAAAACAATTACCAAAGATACCTTACAAAAAGACAGCTTGAAGGCATCAAAACAACCCTCATCAATACAATCATCTCATGGAAAGTAAAAACGCATCGGAGTCATTAACCATTATGACTAATATTGTCCTGCCCAACGAAACCAATTCTCTTAGAAATCTTTTTGGTGGAGAGTTGTTAGCAAAAATGGACAGATGTGCTGCAATTTCTGCTTCTAGACATAGTGAAACCCGAGTGGTAACTGCTTCTGTTAATCATGTATCTTTCCGACATCCCATTCCGGAAGGCGGAGTTGTAGTTTTGGAGTCCAAAGTGTCCAGAGCTTTCTCTACTTCTATGGAAATATATGTAGATGTTTGGTTGGACGACCCAATCCTGAAAGAAAAAATCCATACCAACGAAGGTATCTATACTTTTGTAGCGGTTGATGAAAATAATATTCCTGTAAAAATCCCTGAAATGGTTCCTGTAACTATTTTGGAAAAAGAAAGGCATCTTGCAGCCCTCAGAAGAAAAGAACTTTCACTAATCCTTTCCGGCAGAATGAAACCCGAGGATTCCGTAGAGTTGAAAAAATTGTTTTCCGAGAAAAAATAATTAAATATGAAAATTTTACAACTAGACAAAAATCATCCTTTGATTGCTAAACAATTGCAGGATAAAGGTTTTGTTGTGGACAATGATTATGAGTCTTCCTACAATGATGTTTTGGCTAAAATAAATAATTATGATGGAATTATTATTAGGAGTAGAATTCCTCTGGATGAAAATTTTCTAAACAATGCTCCTGGTTTAAAATTCATAGCGAGAGTTGGAGCAGGAATGGAAAATATAGCGGTTGAAACCGCCGAAAAACTAGGTGTTTCACTCATCAACTCTCCGGAAGGAAATAGAGATGCCGTTGCCGAACATGTCCTAGGAATGTTACTGATGTTGCTGCACAAACTCTCTGTTGCCACAACAGAAGTGAAAGAAGGAATTTGGAAAAGAGAAGAAAATAGAGGTGATGAGCTTTTTGGAAAAACGGTAGGATTGATTGGATATGGAAATATGGGAAAAGCAACCGCCAAAAGATTGTCCGGGTTTGGTTGCAAGGTCATTTTTTATGATATTATAAATGGGTTGCAAGACGAATTTGCTCAACAAGTAAGTTTGCAACAACTACAAAAAGATGCTGATATCATTAGTTTGCACATTCCTATCACAGACAAAACATATCATTTGATTGATGAAAATTTCATTAACCTCATGGAAAAAAACTTCTATTTGGTAAATACTGCAAGAGGAAAAAATATACAGACCGATGCGGTAGTTTCTGCTTTGAAATCAGGAAAAATAAAAGGTGTTTGCCTAGATGTTTTGGAATATGAAAACTCGTCTTTTGAGCAAATAGAAAACAACAATCTATCGCTAGATTATTTACTTTCTTCTGACAAGGCTATTGTTACACCTCATATTGCTGGTTGGACTATCCAAAGTAAAGAAAATTTGGCACAAATTATTGTCAATAAAATTATTGAGAAATTTGCCTAGGCAATTACACCACTACCCAACAATTCCTCTCCAAGATACCACGCTGCAAACTGTCCTTCGGCTATTGCAGATTGTGGCTGCTGGAATTGTATATACAGTGCATCGGACATTTGGTATAGTGTAGCTTTTTCTAGTGTTTGTCGATATCTAATCCTTGCCATTACTTCCATACTTTCATTTGTTGCCAATTTCAAATCTTTTCTTACCCAGTGTATTTCATCATTGTTTATTTTGATGACCTTTTGGAAAAGTCCGGGAAAGTCTTTCCCCTCTCCAACATAGATGGTGTTATTTTCCATATCTCTGGAAATGATATAACAACTTTCTTGATGCCCACCAATACCCAAACCCTTACTCTGTCCTATTGTGTAGTATTGAGCTCCTTGATGTTTGCCTATTACTTTTCCATCAGTTTTATTATAAATTATTTTATCGGAAAGATAGGACAATTCTTCTTCTTTGGTTGTAAAATGAGGAATCGGTATATCAAATCCCGAAAAATCCTTGAAAATTTCTACAATATCTCCTTCTTTTGGTTGTAGTTGCTGTTTCAAAAACTCAGGTAAACTCACTTTTCCAATGAAGCAAAGTCCTTGTGAGTCTTTTTTGTCAGCTGTTACCAACCCTATTTCTTTGGCTATTTCTCTTACTTCCGGTTTGGTTAATTCTCCAATTGGGAAAAGTGCTTTGGACAGTTGGTCTTGACTAAGCTGGCAAAGGAAATAACTCTGATCCTTGTTGTTGTCTTTCCCTGCCAT
>JAFDZJ010000388.1 GCA_018266965.1 Bacteroidota bacterium | reverse complement strand
TCAATCATTTCTGAGAGTTGTTTTTGTACATTCATTATATCTAAATTTTAAATCTCAAAGGAAACAAATT
Organism: Bacteroidota bacterium; assembly: GCA_018266965.1. Taxonomy (GTDB): domain Bacteria; phylum Bacteroidota; class Bacteroidia; order Flavobacteriales; family Weeksellaceae; genus Amniculibacterium. The sequence goes on along the minus strand of JAFDZJ010000388.1, from coordinate 2,507 downwards.
GAAGATTAAGGATTATTAATTTGTAAGCTCCCACACCTGTTCCCAATTTGAGATTCCCTGAGTTTAAAGGAGATTGGAAGGCGGCACAGTTGGGAGAGATTGGAGAAATTGTTACTGGTTCTACACCACCAACTAATGATGAATCATATTATGGAGGAGAACACTTATTTGTGTCTCCTGCAGATATTCAAACAAATAGATATGTCAATAATAGTAAAACTACCTTAACCCTAAAAGGCTTCAGAAAAGGACGAAAGGTAAAGAAAGGAAGTTCTTTGTTTGTCTGTATTGGTTCAACGATTGGAAAAGTTGCACAAGCATCGGAAGATTGTGTTACAAATCAACAAATTAACTCTATTGTTTCATTAGAACATAACGCTGATTTTGTTTTTTCCTTATTAGAATTTAGCTCTAAAAAAATAAAATTGTTATCTGCTGAACAAGCTGTTCCAATCATAAACAAAACAACTTTTTCAAATTTCCAAATTAATATTCCATCACTTTCTGAGCAAGCTAAAATAGCATCATTCCTTAGTATTATTGACGAAAGAATCCAAACCCAAAACAAAATAATTGAGGGGCTAGGGGTTATAAAATCAGAGATAATAAAAAAGATATTCTCACAAAATTTGAGATTTAAAGTAGATAATCAAGATGACTTTTCCGTGTGGAAAAAAAGAAAATTAGGTGATATTGCTGTAAAAAAATCATCCAATATTTCAGCAAATTCTTTGGAAGAAAATCAGGGAGAATACAAAGTTTACGGAGCATCAGGTCTGCTGAAGTTAATAGACTTTTATAAAGAAATTGAACCCTATATTGCCATTGTTAAAGATGGTGCAGGTGTTGGAAAGCTTTTTTTATGTGAAAAAAAGTCATCTGTTTTGGGAACTTTAGATATTATAAAAAACAAAGAAATGTCTGACTTGAAATTTCTATATTACCTTTTAAGTACTCTTGACTTTTCTAAATTTACAACAGGAAGCACAATTCCACATATCTATTTTAAAGACTATTCAAATGAAATTATAGGTTTACCAACACATGAAGAACAACTAAAAATTGCCAATTTCTTTTCATTAATTGACTCAAAAATTGATATTGAAACTCAATTCTTGAATAAATTAGAAGAACAGAAAAAGTTTTTACTGCAACAAATGTTTGTATAGAATTTAAACAAACATTTGTTGTAATAGGTATTTCTTTTGCCTATCCAGTTGTTCTAAAATTGCTTTTTCGGTTTGGATTTTTTGGTCAACTTTAGATAGGAAAGATGCTATTTTTTCCTGTTCTTCAATTGAAGGGATTTGCAAACCGATTTTTTCTATAGATGTTTTAGATAAACTTGGCACTCCTGATGCTTCATTATATTCCAACCAATTAATTGTCTGAAAAAGGTGAAATATGAATTTTGGAATACAAGATTGAAATGAATGTGTATAGAACAATGTATCTACAGTCCAAAGTTTACCCTCATGGTACATAGGTTTGTCAATTGTGCCTTTGCGTCCAATACAAATGGTTTCGCCATCGTAAAGATAATCATTAACCAAAGTCATAAAACCACCAGTACCAAATACGGGAATATCCCCAGATTGCAAATGTTTGTAATCTTTTCCATTACCTATTTTCAAAATATCGCCAATTTTTACTTTTTTCCAGGCAGCAAAATCCCTCCCGGCTGTGTCTGCAAACCTTATTTTTCGTTTAAATATTTGATTTCGGAGTTCTTTAATTAAGGTTTCTAATTGTTCAATTATTTTGTTTTGGGTTTGGATTCTTTCGTCAACAAGTGATAGAAATGAGGCAATTTTATCTTGTTCCGGTATTGAAGGAGTGTTAAATTTTGTTGATTTCAGAACATTATTATACAACCGTTGAATTGTTCCACCTTCCGTATTGTATTTAACTATTTGTAGAATATAATACAAGAATTCATTTGTGATATTTTTATTATCATTATCAATCCAAACAATATTAGAATCTTGAAAGTAAGCGTCGTTTCCATCATAGACAACTGTTCTCCCGATTGTTCCTGCCGCAGAAATTAAAATATCTCCTTTTTTAGGAAATGAAAATCGCTTTCTATAATCCAAATATAATTCCTTTGAAATAAACGCATCAGCTTCTTTTCCAAATGAACCAATTTTAAAAAATGGAATATCACCCATTGGTTCAGTTTCATCGTTAAAGATTCTTCTACACATTTTCACATCACCAATCTCCCCCAACTTCTTAGTTTCCCACTCTCCCTCAAACTCTGGAAACCTTAAATGAGGAATTTTTAATTTTCCTCCATTGGGAACGTTACCTACTTTTAATTTTTTATTTGTCATCTCGATGATTCAATTTTCGTAAGTTAAAAACATTAAGGATGTAAAAAATCAAAAAACAAGTCCCAATTCCTTGAAATACACATCAATCTCTTTGTCCAGTTCCGCTCTTTTTGCTTCTAACGATTTGATTTCCTGCATTACGGATTGAATATCGATTTCTTCTTCAGCTTC
>JAFDZJ010000387.1 GCA_018266965.1 Bacteroidota bacterium | reverse complement strand
GTGTCGAATTAAAATACACCTTAGATTTAGAAGTGATGGAACAAAAAATGAAAACAAAAAAAATCAACTATCAACATCTGAACGAGCAGAAAGAATTGTTTACGCATTTGATTTTTTAAAAATAAGGAGTGGTTGCAAAATCGAACCACTCCTTTGATTTTTGGGATTTGTTTAGTTTAATTAAAACCAAAAATTGCTAACTGAAATCGTGAGAAATCTCATTTACAAAAAGAAAGCCATTGTACAAACCATTAAAGCTGATACTGATGTGTAAACTTGTCCAGCTATTGTAATGTAGCCTAATTTTTTATGATTACCAAGTAGCTTTCTGGCAAAAACTTTACTTCCTTTCCATTTTCTATTCGAATTAAAAATTGTAAATCCCCAGATTAAAAAAGTAAGGACGGCACCTATTATATGTGCAATTAAAAGTACATTAAAAAAAGCTGTTTCTGCATATTTACTTTCAGCAACCAAACTTCCTGAACCTCCCGAAAACCGTATTTGAAGTTCTAATATAATTACTCCAACAACAAAAATCCAAAACAAAGTCTTTTGTATTTTAATATGTCCAGAATAGTTCTTTTTTCTGATTAAAGAAACAGCGTAAAGTGTTATAAAAGGTGCTGCCATTGATAATATTAACAGTCCAATGACAATAAAAAAAGTGATATTCATATTGTATTTTTTTTAGAATTCAAATATTAAACCCAATGAGGGTAAAGGATGACCAGTTTTGTTAAATAGTATCACCGGAACGCCATTGCTGCCATCAGGAGAAATGGGCTGACCATCTGTGGTGACGAAAGCGGTATTATCTTCATTTCGTTTGAAAGTGAAATTTGGGTTTGTCTCATTTTTCTGCATCAACAAATTTTGAATGTCCAGATAAATGCCCAATGAGGTCTTTTTAAAATTCCACTTCTTGTCTATTCTTAAATCAAGTTGGTTGTAATTAGATAATCGGTTTTGGTTCAGCAAAGAAGCATCCGGAATTCCCTGACCAAGCAACAAATAGTTTTGCTGAGAAGCAGTCATATCAAATGGTGTGTAAGGATTTCCTCCCGCAAAGCGATATTTCATGCCGATATCCCAATTTTGTTTCAATTTATACCCTACCGTGGCAGAAAACAGATGCCTGTTGTCCCAGGATGATGGTGCTAATACGCCATCTTTCCCCGAAAACTTACTGACCACATATGAATAGCTAACCACATAGAAGAGGTTTTTGGTCATTTTTTGCTGCATGAAAGCTTCAATTCCATACGCTTCACCTGTTCCCATAGTCAATATACGCTCACTACCAACTGATCCGTATTGCGTTCCCTGATTTGCCATTGAAATACCGGTTGCTTGCGATACCGGATAATCGCTGTATCTTTTGTAAAAACCTTCCAAAGTGAAACGAAGTGAGTTTTTAGGTAAATATTCTGTTCCCAAAACATAATGTGTAGATCTGGTGTATTCCATATCCTTGTTGACGAAATTCCCTGCATTGTCTTTGAAACCTAAAGCGGTATAAATCGGGGCTTTAAAGTAAGTTCCAGCAGAAGCATTTAGATTCCATTGGTCATTTAAACGATAAGATGCAGACAAACGAGGCGAAAGCGTTTTGAGGGGATTGGTACCAGTCTCTGTCATCGTATTCATATCGGTACGAATACCTCCTGACAGCAATAGCTTGTCCTCCAAAAACCGTTTTGAAGCATGTGCAAAAAGTCCATATTTAAAGAAATTTATTTTGCTATCAAATCGGATTGTTCTTTCGGGAGAAATCACATTTCCATTAGTATCTGTTATTTCGTTCGAAACCTTATTGAATACATCACCTTTATAGCCTACATATTGGGCATCTAATCCTGCTGAAAACTTCCACCCGTTGATAAATTTATTATAATCGAAACGGAATTTATTTTCAACTTCATCCGATTTGATCAGAAGGGTCCGGTTTTGCTCAACCCTGTTTTCATCCTCAAATTTATCAAGTGTTGTATTGAACATATTTCTACTGAGTGTGAAGTTCATGTAACCGTTTTCAATTTTTCTGTTAAGATTAAACCCCATTGTGTAAGTCCATTGGTTTACATACGGCGTTGAACGAAGCACGTATATATTTTCGGGAGTAGATTTTTTCGTTGGGGCAAAACTAAACTTATCAATGGCACCAATACCAATGGCAGTCAATGTAGTTTTCTCGTTAAACTTGTGATTAACTTTATATTGGAAATCCCAAAAATCGGGGCGGATGGGGAGATCTACCATTTTAAACAGCATCCCTAAATAGGATTTACGCACAGAACTCAGGAATGTTGTTTTTTGGGAAAGCGGGCCTTCCAGTGTCAATGCAGTTTCAGTCATACTTGCCCTAATATTTCCCGAAAGCCTATCGGGATTGCCATTTCTCTGATTGATGACAAATGTTGAAGAAAGGGCATTGTTATATCTGGAATCGAATGCAGATGTGGTTAATTTAAGACTTTCGATAAATGAAACGTTCAAAATACCCTGAGCACCTCCCGAGCTACCCTGAGTTTGGAAATGGTTCAGGACAGGAATTTCTATTCCATCCAAATAATACACGTTCTCATTTGGAGCGCCTCCTCTTATGATGATATCATTCCGCTCTCCTACACCATTGCTTAGACCAACTCCGGGCAATGTTTGTACCACTTTTGAAACATCAAAATTGCCTCCTGGGTTTGATTTGATTTCCTGCGAAGTCAATTTTTGGACAGACATAGGAGTAATCATATCGGTTGCAATTGCAGATGCATTTCTATTTACTGTGATTGTAACACCTTCAAGTTGTGCAGTTTCAGGTTGCAATTCAAAGTGCATAATCCTATCATTTCCTGAGCTTACTTCGATATTATATTGAGTAATCTTTTGATACCTCATTGAGGAAGCATTAATTGAATAGACGCCAACAGGAAGGTTAAGCCTAAAAGTCCCCGTACTGTCAGTAAGCGTAGCAAACGAAGTTCCGTCCACACTAATGCTAACCCCCATAAGTCGTTCGTGAGTGTCCATATCTTCCACTGTACCGATAACATTCCCTGTTTTTTGAGCAGTAGCAGGCGTTGATAATAAAAAAAACACACTTAAATAGATTAGTACTTTGATATTTTCTTTCATTCCATCTTGTTTAAAAAGCAAAGGAAGATTTTTTATATCTTTGAAACAAATCTAATAGACCAACCCTTCATTTTTTACCATGAAGGTGCATTTTTGAATCGTGAAGTATTCGGATCTTCTTCACCTAACAAAACAAGATGCTCCCTCATAAAATCAATGGGTTTGTCGATAAATTTTGCAAAATATAAATAGAAAATGGAATTTAGCATCCTATGAAAATCATAACAAGAAATCAAAATACAGTTACAACCTTAGTGGGCATAACCCTCTTGGCGGTATTACTGTTTCTTATGATTCCACATTCTTATGGAATAGCATTACCTTTTGTTTATTGGGTCAATCAATTTCTATTTTTCATTTTGATGTTGGCTCTTACTTACTTCAATACAAAATGGTTAGCTCCTAAATTACTTTTCCAAAGAAAATATTTTCAATACTATCTCACTTTACTTCTTTCGTGTGTATTGGTTATCATAGTTGTCAGTAAGCTGGATGAGCTACTCAATGTTTCAGAGGAAATAAGAAGAACGGCTGGCTTGCATATTGCTCCACAAAAAGAAGGACACGGCAAGCTTTCCGTATATTTCTATATTTTCTTGATTGAAATATTGGTGCTTGGTGTCAATATTATTGGCATTTTGATTAAAAAATGGCAGGATGAGAAAAATAAACGCCTACAAGTAGAAAAAGACAAGATAGAAATGGAACTTTCGTTCTTAAAATCACAAATTAATCCACATTTCTTTTTTAATAGTCTCAATACGGTAAATGCATTAACCTATACAGATATTGCCCTATCTAGAAATGCGCTAAAAAAATTAGGGAAAATAATGCGGCACGTTTTATACAATACATCCAATGAATCTTCTACAATTGCGTCAGAAATAGAGTTTATTACCAATTACCTGGAATTGATGAAAATGCGATCTGCCCAAAAGGTTTCAATTGATTTTTCGGTGAATATTGTTTCTCCTGATCAAAAAATAGCTTCGATGCTGTTTTTGCCCTTTATAGAAAATGCATTCAAATATGGTGTCAGCACACAGGCACATAGTCCGATTACCATTAGGATTACAGAAAAAGATCAATCATTGGTGTTCTATACTAAGAATAAAGTTTTTGAAAGAACTGTAAATGATAAGTTAGATGACGATCAAAATCACGGAATTGGAATACAGAATACGGAAAGACGACTGGAGCTAATTTATCCTGGCAGATATTCCTTGGCGATAAATAAGGTTGATGGCTTTGAGGTTCAACTTAAAATTGATTTAGATGAAAATTAGATGTATAACCGTAGATGACGAGCCACTGGCATTGAATATGATCAGCTCCTTTGTCAGACAAACACCTTTTCTGGAACTTGTTGCTGAATTTGATAATGCGATTGATGCCCTTAATTATATTCAATCCAATCCTGTTCAATTGCTACTGCTCGATATTCAAATGGCAGACCTTACGGGTATGGAACTTGCCAGGGTTTTGGCAGCAGATACCAGTAAGCATAAACCGTTTATTATCTTTAAAACAGCTTACAGTGAATTTGCATTAGAGGGATATCGTGTGGATGCTATTGATTATGTACTTAAGCCATTTGATTATGAAGATTTTATAACTTCAATTTCAAAAGTAAGAAAACGAATCGAACAAGGAAACGAGTCTCCTGATATTCTACCATACGATAACCAACAATTTATATTTATAAAAGTTGATTCACAGGTTATCCGATTGGAAATCAATAGTATTTTATATATTGAGGGGCTTAAAGATTATATCAGAATTCATCTGGTCAATGGTGCTAAACCTATGCTGTCGCTGATGAGTTTAAAAAAGCTGGAAAAAAAACTCACCAAAAGCGGATTTCTCCGAATTCACCGTTCCTATATTATTTCTTTTGCCCGTGTGGATGCACTTTTAAAAAACAGCGTTAAAATCGGGGATAAAATAATCCCGGTAGGTGCTACCTATAAAAATGAATATGACCAATTTGTGGATCAATGGATTAAATAACCAAAGTCTGCATTAAAAATCAAAGAAATTAATCAATTTGCTGTCAGAACTTTATCGGTTTCAGACCTACCTCAATAATTTTTTCCCCCTCAAAATTGTAATAAAATAAAACATACAAATACTTTTGTTTTTGGTGTTGTTACACCAACAACAGAATATTTTAGAACAATAAGTGATCCGACTGCTTTATCGTCATTTGCAGATCAATTAATTACATACGACAGTAGTAGTAATACACCTACAATTGATGAAAATAAATATGATACAATGGACTTTTTATATAGAGCTTCTGGGGTTAAATTACCAAATAATATTAATTCAAATGAAGCTTCATTATTGCATTATATAGATACCTATAATTTATGATTCATTGTATATGATAAATTTTTTTGATTCTGCGTGTGGAACATGTTGATAAATCTGGGAATAACAGAAGCTATCTTTTATAATAGGAGCTGCATCATCCTTATAGTTAAAATTGATTATTTCACCATTTGTATACTGTATTTGGCGAAGGAACCAGGCTGTTATAATTGGTACGCCAGACGGTTCATCCAATGATTGGTTAATATCGTGGTTTAAACTTATTGTATATTCTAAATTTTTTGTTTGTCCTCCAAAATAATATATATTCCCATTATCATCTGTTATTTTAATCTCTGATGCTAGAGGTTTACAACTGTTGGTTATGGGTTGATTAACTAGATTGGTAATATCTACTTTAAATCCACTAGTACTATTATTGGTTAATTTAATCTGATTGTCATTTCCAGTAAAAAAACTACCAGAAAATCCATTAAAATTAAAAGTAAAAATATTGGGTCTCAATCATAGTAAGTTGAATTGGGACAAAAATTTTTGGAACAAAAGATTGAAAATTTGATTGTTCTTTTACTATTTCCATAGAAAACAGATTGGTCATACTTGGTGCTATTGTCTGCGAAATACTTTTGGTAAAATAAAGAAGACATCTCATAACTAATGAAAGACGGCTTTTTTTATGATTTTAACTGTACCCCTATACGAGAGAGTTTTTCGTTTAGAAGATTCTCAACCCACATCATTGAGTTATGAGACGGCTTCTTTTTATTGTGTATGATCGGAAATTATTTTCCAATCTTTTCCAAATTTTTGAAATATCAAAGTGAAAATTCCATTTGGACTATCATTCTCTCTGGTAATTTTCCAACGACCCAATACGAAGGCATAATTTTTATCTAACAATTTAATCTGAATATCAGAAAAATTCAGTTCTCCCATTTTCGCAGGAGTGTTATAGGATTTTTTATAGTTTTCCAAAGTAGTTTTCCATCCATACACCGGACCTTTGCTACCTATGAATACTAGTGAGTCGTTTTTCCAATACCCTTGCATATACCCTTCTACATCAGCCTTATTCCAAGCTGTTTTTTGATTTTGTAACACCTGCATTATTTCCTTTTTTTGAGAAAAAACCAAAAATGGAAATAAGAGAAACATACTATACCAAAGAGTTTTTATCTGCATAATTTAATTTAAAAAAAATAAAATTCATTACGGAAAAAGTAACCAAAGAAGTTCCTCCGGAACTGAAAAACGGTAGAGGTATCCCAACTGTTGGAAACAATCCCATTACCATACCTATATTGATAGCAAAGTGCATTAATAATATAGATGCAAAACAATAACCAAATACCCTGTTGAAAATATTTTTTTGTTGTTCCGACAGGTAATAAATTCTTCCTATATATAAGGAATACAATAATATTAAACCAGCACTTCCCAGAAAGCCCCATTCCTCTCCAACGGTACAAAATATATAATCGGTACTTTGTTCCGGTACAAATTTCCCTTGTGTTACCGAACCTTCTCGATAACCTTTTCCGAAAAATCCACCAGAACCAATAGCAGTTTTGGAGTATAAAAGATTGTACCCCGAGGTATCTCGAAACTTTTTTTCTCCTTTGTACAAAACTTCAATTCTTTCTCTTTGGTGTTTGGGAAGTTTTTCTAAAATCTTTGGCGATGCAAAAGCCAAACCCGATAGTAGTGCAACTACTCCTACAATACTGGCAATTGAAATAATATTCCAAGAAATCCTATTTTGGTTGATGAAAACAAAAATCAGTGCAATACTTACTATTGCAATTACTTCATATAGTGGATCAATTGCCAAAGCAACCAAAAAAACCAATCCAAATATAAAAATAACGCCAAAAAACCAACCACTAAGTCCCTCCCTGTACAAGGCAATCATAAAAGCAAGAAAAACCAACAGAGAACCCACATCTGGAATTGCCAAAACGATTATCCCCGGAACTCCTATTATTGCCAAAGCAGTCCATAGTGATTTTTTCATTTTTATATTGAAATCCGGACTTGCTATATAATTTGCCAACATAAGTGTTGTCCCAAGCTTGGCAAATTCTACAGGTTGGAAACTAAATCCACCGATGCGGTACCAGTTTTTTTGTCCCAACACTTCTGTACCAAAAGGAAATAGACCAATCAATAGTAGTACAGCACCTATATAGATTATCCCTGCTGTATTTTCAAAAAATTTGGCTCGTGTAAAGAATATTATAATTCCAATAAAAATGGATATGCAAAAAAAAGTAAATTGTTTGATACCCGCTGAAGGTTCTACACTATATATATTGGCTACCGCAAACAAACAAAGGACTACATAAAGAAAAAGTCCTAGCCTATCTATTCCTTCCGTCCATTTCATGGTTGTTTCGTTTTTTGTGAAGTTGATGATTTCTTTTTTGCCAAGCTGTCTAACTTTTTCTTATTTTTCAATTCAGCTTTTATAGAATTTGCAAGAGCAATACTATCCTTTAATCTTTTTAGTGTAGCAGAATCTGGTGCAGGTTTGCCATGTTTTTTGTACCATTGTCTTTTGTACTCACCCATGAAGCTGGCGTTGGTAAGTTTTTTATAAAGGTTTTCTCTTTTTAGGTTTCCGGTGATATATTTTTCTGCAATAGTTGTACAGGCAGGTCCTGCCCAAGTTGCTCCAAATCCTGCATGCTCCATTACAGATACTACCACAATTTTTGGTTTGTCGGCAGGTGCAATTAATGTGAATATTGAGTTGTCCTTACCTTGCGGAACCTGTGCCGTTCCTGTTTTTGCTAATTGGGTAAACTCTGTACTCCTAAGGCTGGCACCTGTACCACGGAGCATTACTGCTTCCATACCTTTTTTTACAACATCATAAAATCTTTTGTTTTGAACCATTGTCAAATGCTTCTTCTTGAATCTTGGGTCTGGATTTGGTTTACCATCAATATATTTTACAATATGTGGCGTATAATACCATCCGTCGTTGGCAATTGCAGCGGTATAATTGGCAATTTGCAGTGGAGTAAGTAGTACATCTCCTTGTCCCATACCATTGAAAATTGAACCATTCATGGTATAGTCATTGGTCCAATTTTTTTTCCCACCACTTCTTTTTTCATAAAACTCACCACTAGGTATTCTTCCTTTGGCTCCGGTTGCAAGGTCATTGTCCAAAAATTTATTTAGTCCAAAACTTTCCATTATTTTTTTCCATTCATCGACTCCTTTCGTTGGGTCTCCAGGATATTTGTTCATGATATTAATGAAAGCGTGTGAAAAATAACAGTTGCTGGACACCTGTATAGAAGGTACCATTGGTACAGCTCCACCATGACCTTTAATCCTCAATCCACGATAGAAAAAACCTCCTCCACAAGGGAAAACCGTATTTTCGTCCAACACACCCATTTGTAATCCGGCTAATGCGGTCAATAATTTGAAGGTTGATCCAGGAGGATATGCTGCTTGTACCGATCTGTCGAAAGTAGGTTGATTTTCGTACAGGGTATCTTTTGAAAGTTTGTAAAGATTTCTTGATTTTTCTGGTCCAGTAAATAATATTGGGTCAATGTCTGGTCCAGTTGCCAGAACTAATATCTCGCCGGTATTAGGATCCAAAGCAACAATAGCACCATGTTTGTTTTTCAACATTTCCTCTGCCATTTTTTGCAAATCATAGTCAATGGTAAGTGTTAAGTCCTTTCCGGTAATAACATCTCTATCCAATCTTCCTTCTTTGTATGGACCAACATTTCTTAGTCTAATATCTTTTTGAATATATTTTACACCTTTTTCTCCTCGTAATTCTTTTTCGTATGATTTTTCAATTCCGGATTTTCCAATATTATCTCCTGGTAGATAGTAAGCGGAGTCCTTTTTTATGTCCCTTTCATTTACTTCATTAGTATATCCCAACAGGTTTCCAGAGGTACTCACATTATATTGTCGTTGTGGTCTAGAAACAATGGAGAATGCAGGATATTTAAAAATAATTTCTTGTATCCTAGCTACTTCTTCTTTTCCTATGTTTTTCATAAAAGTCATAGGGGTAAGTTTGGAATAGTATTTTTCTTTTTTAATTTTATTGATGGTGTTGATGAAGTCTAATTTGGAAATTCCTACCAGGTTACAAAATCCAATGGTATCAAAATCCGATTTGATGAGTGCTTCGGTAAAAGAAATTTCATAAGACGGTTGGTTTCCGACTAATATTTTCCCATTTCTATCGAATATTACACCTCTTTGTGGTATTATAAATTCGGTTTTTATAGAAGTATTAGCAGCATTGAGGGCGTATCGGTCTGTAAAAAGTTGTAAGTAAAAAAGTCTTGCCACAAAAATAATAGCAAGAACCGAAAGCACCATCGATATTTTATAATATTGAGATTTCAAATTTTTTGTTTTACCCTAAATGCCAAAGCATAAAGCAAGATGAATATAAAAGAAATAACTGCTGTAACAGTAATGTTCAGTAATATTTCTAAAATTTTAAAATTAAATTTGAAAAACTCCAAATACTGTACGAAAAATTGATGTATCCAAATACTGGAAAATATATATCCTAAAAACTGAGTCCACAACAACGAATCAAAAGAGAAAAAATCCGTGGAAGTATCTGTTGATGAACGAAAAATCATTGTTCGGAAATATGCAATGGTACAAGTTGCAAAAGCATTGATGCCCCAAGTACCCAAAAAAGCATCAATCCCCAAACCCAAAAGAAAACTGAGTGCTAGAAATTGAAATTTGTTTCTGAAAAACGGATAAAACATTACAAATATTGGGTATAAAACAGGTGTGTATTTGCCTAAAATGACAATCCTATTTAGAACAAAAATTTGCAATGCTACTAGCAAAGCAATCAATAGTATATCTGTAAAAAGACTTTTGGTTATCATTGCAAATCTTTATCTTTCTTTAATTGGGAGGCTAGTGTATCCTGAATTTTTTGCACCTCTGCTTTTTTCAAATTTTTAACTACAAATATCTTGGATAGTTTTCCCATTTTTTCGTTCAACTCCACATTGATGTTCCAAAATCCAGTTTTGCTATCCACCTGATAACCAGCAACCCTACCAACCATAATTCCCATTGGGAAAATAGCGGATTTTCCGGCAGTAATAATCGTGTCACCTACTTTTATGGATACATATTTGGGTATGTCGGAAAGTTGCATCTCTCGAGAGTCCTCGCCATCCCAAGACATGGTACCAAAATATCCTGAATTTTTTAGTGCGACTGAAATTTTTATTTTATGAACACTTAACACTGATTGTACCAAGGCATATTGACCAGTAGTATTAACAACTATACCAGCAATACCTCCTGGTGCTATTACTCCCATTTTGGGATATACTCCTTGGTTAGTTCCTCTGTTGATGGTGAAATAATTATCTTTTCTATTAATACTGTTGAAAATAACATCTCCATCTACAAAAGTATAAATTTGTCCGCCTCCAATAGTATCATGAACTTTTCTAAACACAGGGGTTTTACCATTTTGTTTTCCATAGAGTTCCTCCATCAATTGCTTGTTTTGGGAAACTAGTTCTTCATTTACCTGTTTCAATTTGAGATATGAAGCACCTTCATCTATATAACCCGAAACCCAAGAATTGAAAGCTGCTGTTTGTGCCGCCAACCAAGATTGTTGCATACTATTGCGACTGAATATGAGGACAATAGCAATAATTTGCAAAAATAAAAAGAACATGAAAAAACTATTCTTAGAAAAGACCCTCAACAAAAAGCCCACAATATAAATTAGTTATTATTTATTAATAAATTATTTAATTATTTTATCAAAAAATTAAATTTATCCATATTTTTCAAAGCAATTCCGGTACCTCTTACCACTGCTCTTAATGGGTCTTCTGCAACAAATACAGGAAGTCCTGTTTTTTTGTGTAATCTATCTGCAAGTCCTCTTAGCAATGCTCCGCCTCCTGCTAGATAAATTCCTGTTTTGTAAATATCTGCTGCCAATTCTGGTGGTGTAAGCGAAAGGGTTTCCATCACAGCATCTTCTATTCTGATAATAGATTTGTCCAATGCTTTGGCAACCTCTCTGTAGTTTACCATTATTTCTTTTGGCTTTCCTGTAATCAAATCTCTACCTTGTACAGGGATATCGTCTATTGCAACATCTAGCTCTTCAACTGCGGAACCAATTTCTATTTTTATTCTTTCGGCAGTCCTTTCGCCAATATACAAATTATGATGAGTCCTAAGAAAATAAGCAATATCTGCGGTGAAAACATCTCCTGCAATTTTTACAGATTTGTCGCATACAATTCCTCCCAATGCAATTACAGCAATTTCGGTAGTACCTCCACCTATATCTATAATCATATTTCCTTCGGGTTTTTGCACATCAATACCAACTCCAATAGCTGCTGCCATCGGTTCGTATATTAGTCTTACTTCTTTTGCATTTACCTTTTGTGCAGAATCCCTTACAGCTCTTTTTTCTACCTCTGTAATACCAGATGGGATACAAATTACTATCCTAAGGGCCGGTTGAATTAATTTTCCTTTTATCCCAGGAATTTTTTTTATAAATTCCTTAATCATGTGTTCCGAAGCTTGGAAATCTGCAATTACTCCATCTTTCAATGGGCGGATTGTTCTAATATCTTCATGGGTTTTTCCTTGCATATGTTTGGCTTGTTCGCCTACTGCAATTGGCTTTCCAGACATTCTTTCGATGGCAACTATTGATGGTTGATCGACTACTATCTTGTTATTGTGTATAATTAATGTATTGGCCGTTCCCAAATCTATCGCAATTTCCTGCGTGAACATATCAAATAAACCCATTTTTCTTCTATATTTTGAATGTACAAAGATATAAATTTAGTAGCATTATGAAAATTAGAAATATAAAAAATAAGGTTAAATTTATCTTAAATTTTCACTTTTTTTGATTTTTTTGCCAGATTTATCTTTTTTTTGAACAAAATTAATTAAGGATTATTTAGTCTGATTTTCATCATGCTATTGTTTAAGGTTAATTCATTAATATATTGTAAATTTGCAATCGCTGAATTCCTTAAAAAAATTTCATGTTTCAAACTTCAAAATTTTCAGTACTTTCCATTAGCTATGAAAAAGCCGATGCTGCTATTCGTGGAAAGTTTGCTTTTTTTGATGATAATGTGAAACAGTTCGTTGGAAAAATTCATGACAAATCATTAGGAGATGCTTTTGTAGTTTCTACTTGCAACAGAACGGAAATATATTGTATTACTAATAATTATCTGCTCATTGCGGAAGAATATTGCAAATCTATAGGTGTTCAGCTTTCAGAATTCATACAATATGTAAACATCTATCAACGGGAAGAGGCTCTTGATCATCTTTTCAGGGTTTCTGCTGGGTTAGAAAGTCAAATATTAGGAGATTTTGAAATAATTGGACAGATAAAAAAAGCATATAGCCGTTTCAAAAAAGAGAGAAAAAATCCTAATCCTTATATGGAAAGGGTCATCAATTCGGCAATACAGATTTCAAAAAAAGTAAAAACCGAAACTTCTATTTCTAATGGTGCAGCATCTGTATCTTATGCTGCGGTACACTATATTCTTAATTCGCAAAAACAACTTTCAGAAAAAAATATACTCTTACTTGGCGTTGGTGAAATTGGACAAAATACAGTGGAAAATCTTGTGAAGCATATTCACAAACCCAAAGTGAAAGTCATGAACAGAACATTGGAATTTGCAGAAAAAATTGCAGAAAAATTTGATATTCCTCATGTTCCTTATGAGTATTTTCAGAACGAATTGGAAACCACCGATATACTAATTGTAGCAACTGGTGCCAACAAACCTATTGTAAACCAAAACCATATCCCGGAGGGTAAAGAAATGTTGGTAATAGATTTGTCCATTCCTAACAATGTTGAAAAAATATTAGGAGAAAAACATCATATCGAATTGGTTGATGTGGACTTACTGTCGTCCAAAATAAATGAAACAATTGTACAACGACAAAAAGAAATTCCAAAAGCTGAAGCTATTATAAAATCGATGACCAAAGATTTTTTCGATTGGGAGAAAAAAAGAAAAATGGCCCCTAAGATTAATCATTTCAAAACGGTGCTAAAAAAAATGGAAGCCCATGAGATGCACAATATCCACAAAAAACACAAATATATAGAGGTAGAAGACATGGTACTTTCGGATAAAATTATACAAAAGATAACCAATAGATTCGCAAAATACATTATCGACAACCCTATGAAAGCCGAAGAAGTGAGTAAACTGATGGAAGAAATGTTGGTGGAATTACCCGCCCAGGAATTTAAAGAAAAACATTAACCGTTTTCCTTTAAAAATTTTCTATAATAAAACATTGGTACTATTAATAGCAAAATAATTGGTTGTATCACAAATCGCCTGATATAAAAAGAAAACAAATAACCAATCCTAAACTGATTTTCCACACAAAGTAAAAAGATAGGTAGGGTAATTGCAAAAACTATTATCATCATCACAACTGCTTGTAGTGTCCAAGTTTTATTTAAAAATAAAAAATGAACGACTATTGCCGAAAAAAATAAATTAATTAGAAATCTCCACAAATGATTGATAATCAATTTCATCCAATCAAAATTTGGGAATTGAATATTGGCATTGGCTTCATGAAAATAATTTAAAAAAGGGTCATAAAAAATTTTTTCTTCCAATACTCGTACACCAATAAGACCAAATATACCAATAATGACTAATACCCAATTAAGATTTTTCATTCCGCAATACAAATTTTTTAATCCAAATTAACCAAAACACCACAATACTACCATAGATAATTGCCGGAAATACATAATCATGTCCAATTTTGGAATATTGCGGCCAATGTAAGTACAAAATATTAAGTCCTGCAATCCGAATAATATTGATGATTATTAGAAAAATCAAAGCCAATGCAACAAAAACAAAAGTTTTAGCTCCTTTGTAAAATGCCAATATAAAAGCAACAAATAATATCATAATGGAAACAGCATTACAACCCTCGACTATTCTGGTTGTTGATTTCCCATTTAGGATAAATAATATGGAATGCCAACCTGCCAAATCTTGTAATTGAGAGTTATAACCCAACCATTGCTGAAACCGATGTACTCCAAAAGCAGTAAATTCGGTAATAGGATCTACCAAACGACTTTGGTAGTGGTTAAGGAATAGCTGATACAACAAAATCATAACCAAATAAATGGCAAAAAATCTTATTAAAATACCCAATACAGGTTTGAAATCTTTGAACATAACCTTACAAATATAACAATTTTAGAAGAATAAATAATAGCTATAAGAATTAAGGCTATAAATGGTAGATTCAATTACAATCGCAGTTTTTTATACAAAATTAAAAAATAAATTTTGAGGTTCATCAAAATTTAAGGTTATCCACAAAATTGTGGTTAATTGCATATTGTTAATAATTTCATTATCAATATTTTCATACTTATTGATTATTTGGATCCACATTCACTTGTACATCTATTATTTCTCCACATTCATTAACGGTTACATAGCCTCCAAATATTAATCCATACTCTGTATCATAAGCTTGTACTACATAATTGCCATTACCATTAAATTCTACAAATTGTGGAATTTTACCAGTTTCTCTAAGACGAGCAATTACTTTGTTTTTATAATTTCCTTGCTGATCTCTTCCTACACAATTATCTTTTTTCAATGAAATAGTTGAAACCGAATCGGTTTTATTTGTCATTTTTTGAATTCTATTAGTTGAGATTACAGAGTCTCCTACTGATAATTTTTTATTATAGTTATCATTTTTATTACAGCTAATGAATACAATCCCTAATGAAACGAATAAAAGATTTTTCATATAAAATTTTTAACAAAATTCAAAAAAACACATAGTTTATAAAAGTCCAATTTTGTTCAATCTTGAAAAAATGAATGTACTTTATGAAAAATAGGTATGAAAATCCACTTCAAAATCTTCTAAAATAATATGAATACGGTGATAATTTGTTTTTTTCACTAATGTTTGAAGTTCATTAAAAATTCTCATTTTCTTAACAATGCCTTTTGCCGTAATAATAGAATTTCCTATATACATGAGTTGGATATAGTCATTATACAAAAGACCTGTGGGATCTTGAAAATCTATATCAGTCAGCTCAAATTCTTCAATATTGTAATTTTTATTCGCAATCCATACCATCGCAAATGTTGTCTTTACAAATGCTATATTAATTCCAAAATAATGAATGGGATTTCCAAGATTTGCAGATTTTGAAAAAATCTTTAAAAAATTTTTTGCACTTTTCAAAAGATCATAACAAATACTATATTCTTGTAACCAAACCAGAGTATTACAAAGAAAAATAACCAATTCCTGCTGATGAATTACTGTTAAGCCTGAATTTTTCAGGTTATCAAGATAATGAATTCTGTAAAACTCTTTTTCATCTTTATTTTTCTTAGCTTCTATTAGCAAAATAGAATGATATCGCATCTCATGATAAGGCATATATCTGTGCTTTTGTCGATACTCTCTATAGAAATCTTTAAGAGTCTCTATTTTCGGTTGCTTTACCTTAATTTTTTCATCAGATAGAAAAGCTCCAAGAAAAAGAAAATTACACAGTGCAAGTTTTACAGTTTCAGCGGAAGTTTTCTCGATTCTTTCATTAAGGATTCTCCTGAACCAATCTTGCCCGAAAAAATTATAATTGGGAAGCCATGCAAAGACATAATCGCATACCCAATTATTATCTTGATAGAGTTCGTAGAAATATTCTACATTTTCTTTCCGTGAATATATTACTGAAACATACTCATTGAGAGTATCAACTATCAAAGTATTTTGGTGATAATCGAGATTATATTTTTTCCCATTCTTGAAGAAAGCAGACATATTTTCTATATAAAACTTATCTTTTTCAGAGATAACATTTTGAATAGTATAGTTTTGAATAAAATCTTCCCAATCAGAAAATCCAACATACATAGATAATACAGAAAGGGAAGCAATACTGATTCCCTTATCTTTATCTATCTTTCCAAAAAACCTTCTTAAGGTCTGTAAGCTCAAATGAGTTGCTTCCGACAATTCTTCAAAACTTTTGATAGAGTCAAGCGGTTTGGCGAATTTCTTTCTAACGAGTTTTTGGAGGTATATTTTAGATGTTTGTTCAGTCATTTAGAAATAAAAAACTAATATACTGAAATTTGTAACAATTTTGTCAGTTTTATGAAATAAAAAAATTAATCAAATGTATTTTCTATGGAATTAAAATGAAATGTGATTTCTAAATTATCAACTCCTACTGAAATAAAGGACTTTGAAGAATCTTCATAAATAGTTTCAATATCATATCTTTTTTTCAATTCTTTTTGTATGCTTTCAGAAATAATCTGCTCTTTGTTTATTGCACTTGAAGTTAGTTGTAAATATACATCTATATGAAACAATTCAGCATTAGTATTAATATTTATTTTAGTATTTTTTTGATAATTGTAAAAATAAAAATCAGAAGATTTTAAAGTATTTAGGTAAGTAAATCCACTAAAATCCATTATAACATTAGTAATTGTTATCTCATCTGAAAGAGGTATTAGATCATCATTTATAATTTGTGTAGGTTCACTACCGTATTTAAGATTATTAAAAACATTATCTCTTATAATATCTCCAAGTTTTTCATTTTTATATAGTCCAAAAAGACCTAATTTATTGGATAAATTAAATAATTTTTTAACCATTTTACTTGTATCATAATAATCACTTTCTACAAAATCAAAATTTCCCATATATCTACCATCCAGAAAAATTTCATCATTAAAGGCAGAAGAGAATGTTTTATTATACTGAGGATTAACTAAATATTCTCCTCGCTCATTTATAAAACCTATTTTTCCAGCTATTTTAACAGCTGCAATACCTGAAAAAAAAATACTAGCACTTTCAAACTGTGGATTAATCACATATTTTCCTTTCTTATCAATATAACCATACTTATTCCCCACTCTTATGGGTGCTAAAGAATTATTAAAATTACTAGTATCATCATATTGAGGGTTTATAGCTATTTTCCCTTCCTTATCTATAAAACCCTTATTACTACTAACTCCACCATCTTGAGAGAGATTGAAAGTAGCTAATCCTTCTTTGAATTGTTGTATATATCCATATTTTGGATATACAACATATTTTCCATCAGAATTTATTATTCCATATTCATTATCCAAAATGGACACAGTAGCTAATCCTTCACTGAAATTATCAGCATCTTTAAATTGATAATTTATTTTCAAATTTCCTTTTTTATCTATAAAACCATAAATCAAATCTGAAAAATCACTACCCGAATCTGAACCTTTGTTGTATTTTCCAACTTTGGCTAAACCTTCGTTAAAATTTGCAGCATAGTCAAATTGAGGCTTAATTATATATTTACCTGTATTATCAATATAACCATATTTACCTGCCACACTTACTACAGCAAAATTTTCTGAAAATTCAGAAGCTGACTCAACATCTGTAAGAGTAAATTTCACTTTACCTTTTTTATCAATACAAGTTATATGACCATTACTTCGTGTTGTAAATGCCAATCCGTCATTAAAATTTGTAGCGTATATAAAACTGGGCTTAATTACATAATTTCCTTTCTTATCAATATACCCGAGAAGGCTATCCTCATTCGCAACAATTGCTAGGTCTTCCTTAAACAACTGAGCTATGGTAAATTGAGGGTTAATAACATAGTTACCAATTTTATCAATATATCCCCACTTACCATTTATTTCAACTGGAATCAAGTCATAAGAAAAATCGGTATTCAATGTTCTTTTCGAACAATCAGTAACAATAAAAAGTAAAAAAATAAAGTATACAATTGATTTAAACATAATTAATTTACTTTTCAGTTACAATTTCAAAATCTAATTGTTCCAAATACTCTTTTGCAATAAAACTATTAAAATCATTAGAATCGTGAAAAAAAAAAAAAAAAAAAAAAAAAAAATTAGCAAT
>JAFDZJ010000386.1 GCA_018266965.1 Bacteroidota bacterium | reverse complement strand
TATTTCGTTTCAATAAAAGTCCAATTCTGCCAAAAAGAGAGCTAAGGTTTTTCAGATTACTACTGAAATAGAAAAGAGGTTCAAGCCATAGCGGATAACGAACAGGGCTTGCCGAAGTGGGGGCAATAGAATTCCGTCCGCCCCAGCTAACTGCTGCTGAATAAAGATAAAAAGTTGATGACATATTCTAAAGCTAAATTACTAACGTCAAGCTGGATATGAAGCCAAATTGAAAAACAGAAAGCTGAAACACGGCTTCCGTCTGCCCCCATTTTGGCAAACCCCATGTTAGCAGCCGTTATTTTCTCGTCAGTAGTTCTGCGTTCGCCACTTTCATAACAAAGTAAGGATTTGTTTTGTCTGCCCGTTTGATGATGATTAAAAACGGTCTGTCAAAAATCATTTTCTTTGGATGAGTAATAATTGGTTCAGCACTTGCAGAGTCGGTAACTGCGACTGCTTCACTTTCAACGACTGCACCATTTTCATTAAAAATAAATCCTGTCCGTTGATATGCCAATTCAACTGAATGTTTTTTATTGTCGCTTGTTAAAAAGCTTTGTCCTTCAATATTTTTATAGTTTGTTGCAATGTTGAATTTAATTGTAGGTATTGCAAAAATGTCTTCGTGTACAATTTGATATTTCCATAAAAGCTTAGTGTCTGTCTGTTCTAGTTTTCCTTGAGATACAAAGTCATTAGTAAGTTTAATTGCGTCTTTCAAAGTTTGATATTTGTCAAGACCCTTCACTAAAATAATTTCGTGTTGCTTATCTTTTGGTACAAGTTTTAGAATAAAGTTATTGTCGTCTTTGTAATAGAGGATTTGGGTAAAATTTATTACGTCCTCATTGTAATAATACATTCCAAAAGCAGAAACCTTTGTCGTGTCAAATTTTATTGGGTCATCTAATACTTGAAGTTTTGTTTCTAAAGGAAGTGTCTTATTAAAAAATGCTTTTGCAATAATTTCACCGTCAACAATTTCGGCTGTTGCAGAATACTCATTGTCTGTCAATGAGCTTTGATGCGATATTGATTTGTTTAACAGGTTGAAGTCAAGAGAGTTTGTACTACCAACAATTATAGGGGATTTGAGTTCTTCTTTGATTTTGTCCCACGCATATAAAAATGCAGGTGCATAAATGATGTTTTTATTTTCTGGAATCGGATTTTCCAATGTAGCAACAAAGTCTGTCTGCTTTAAGTTGTCCAAACTTGTAACTTCTGGTAAGTTGCTCCAAATAGGTTCACTTTTCTTGTTGCTAAAATTGCAAGAAGTCAAAGCAAATAAAGCTGTCAAAAATAAAATTGTCTGTATGCTACGAAGGGTTGTCATATAATTATAACTAACGTTTAAGGCTTTGTGCAGGTTGGGGATTTCGAGTTCCGTCTGCTTGTAAACGTCAGCCAAATTTATAGGTTTAAGTTGATGATTTATTCTTTTGCTAATAGCGTTCTGTCGAGCTGGGACTAGAGCTAAATTGAAATACAAAAGTTGAATTACGTTCCGTCAAGCCCAACTTGCACAAAACCCTATGTTGGGCGTAGGCTTTTTTGTGTAGTCTTATACAATTAATGGAAATTTTCAATATTCATATTTGGTAGAATGATTTGTAAGAATCTGGTTTCAGGAATTTGTAAATTCCACCTTTCATTTAGGAATGATAGAAATTTTAAACTACGGTCATAGATAGATGTTGGAAACCAATTGTCATTTTTAGCTACCTCTAGCTCGTTTTCAATTCCTGTTGCTAAACCAAAAGTCCTGCTATTATTTAGTTGAACATAGCAACGTTGTTTAAAGTTCGCATTGAAATTGTTGTCGTTTCTCTTTTCGCAAAGAACTAGATTGCCTAATGTATATTTTAATTTCTTTTTATTTTCCTGACCTATGTTATTTCCTTTTTTGTCTTGTTTAAACCCTTCCCAATTACATTTTATGTCATCAGTGTAAATTGTTGTAACTGAAAACTTACTAGCTAAATACTTAAAACTGCTGTTTAATGAAATCTCGTACTCAGTTAGAAAATATTTTATTCCAATCCAATCAAAAAAGTAATGCTCATTGTTTTCAATTATTTCATTTTTGAACATTTCAATATTTTGACAAGTTCTTGTCTTTTTAGCAATGTCGCTATCTGCTGTCCCTAAAGCATAAGCCTGTTGTTTTATGATATAAACTTGGTTTGCTTTTTTATAGAAAAACGCTCTATTTTGATTAGAGTTGTGGCAAGAAATGAGGTAAACAATAAAATTATGTTTTTCAATTTGTTTGAATACTAAAACTAAATCAGCAATATCATCTTCATTATACAGATGATATAATACTGCAAGTATAAGTGGTTCAAAAAATTTACCATAAGAGGCTGGAATTCTATCCAACTTTTCATTCCAAATTAAAAGTTCTCTCGACCAATCTTCAGTAAATGAGTTGTTTTTAAATTTTTCCCAATGACACACAGATTGTTTCATACTATCACAATACTTGTTAATTTCATAGCCGTTGATTTCAGTATTGTTTTTTATAAAGTGTTCATCAAATAAAAAATCTTTGTGTCTTTTAAAATCACTATCATTTCTGTCGTTGTGATTAAAATACATTATCCAGTGTGCTCTTAAAAATTCATCATCGTCTAAAATTCGGTTCTTATTTTTACCTAGATTTTCATATATAAATTTCCAAGTCTCAATAATTTTATCGTGAAGGTTAATGTCTTTATAAATTAAGTTATTAACCTTAACTAAATAAATCAGTCTATTTTTTAAAATTTCAAGGTTTGACAAAGGTTTTCCTCGATTATTCATTGTCTCAAAAACCAAAGAAACGTCCAACTCTTTTTCTAATTCATAAACGTTAATTTTTATATATTTTTCAATTTTTTCTACAAGATAAATTAATTGTGGCTCATTGAATTGTTTCAGTTTTTCTTCAAAATAATCTTTAGATTTCTTTAATCTGGTTGTATAAAATGTTTCAAGTTCTAGGTCTTTAAATTTTTCATCATCGAGTATGTTTCCTTTGTACCAGCTGTAACAAGGAATATTAGCTGAATATCCAAATCTATATACAGAATCTTCACTTGTCGTTTCAGCAAACAAATATTTTGAGTCAATTTCGCTTGCTTTATGATTTTTGCCTAGAGTATAAAAACGATTACTAATTGCTTTCCAAAGTATCATTAAGGAAGTAATTCTTTGCTGTCCGTCAATTATATAATTTAAACAATAATTTGTGTTATTTATGGTTATTAAAGCCCTGTCGTTGTCGTAAAACCAAGTTATATCAGGATCTTGTATCTCAAGTTTAAATTTTTCTAGTTCTTCTTCAAGGACGTTTTGAAAAGTAACAACTCCTAGAAAATGCAAATTGGGTTCAGCAATGTTATTAATGTCGTTCCAAAGGGCTTCAATATGCTTTTCTTCCCAAGAATATCCTCTTTGAAAATCAGGAATTCTAATAATACGATTAGATAAAATTTGTCCTAAAGTTTGAAGTCCCATTTATAACTGTTTGTAATTGTCTTTTAAGCTTACGCCCAACGTTCAGGGCTTTGCGTTCGGGCGGTTTTTGAAACGAAATTCGTCAACTTACAACAAAATAACTTTTTGCCACTACACTCAACACCATCCGTCACACCGCCTGACGCAAAACCCATGTTATAG
>JAFDZJ010000385.1 GCA_018266965.1 Bacteroidota bacterium | reverse complement strand
TTTTTTGTTTGTGCTTACTCTATACGGTTTTCAGCGATCCCCGTTTTCTGCAAATTTCGTTTGTCAGTCCGTCAAACTGTGTCGTTGTGAACGGTCGTCCTAACATAGCAGGTAACGTTTCGGGGCTTGGCGTAGTGGCGGTTTTACAGCACTAATGTTGATACGAAGCATCAAAGTTCAAATTTAGCAAAAAGTTTGATACGAAGCACTTCACCCGCCATTACGCCAAACCCTTGTTGGCGGTTCGGTTTTTGTCTTTCTGTCAATGCCGTTTTTTTATTCTGTCGTTATTTCATTTGTCTGGTCAAAGTATGCGTAATAGTTTGGTATTTCTTGTAATAAAATCTTTTCGCCTTGTCCGTATTTTTTGAATTGCTGTCTAAATAATTTTAAGTTTTTCGTTAGTCGTCCGTTGTAACCGAAGTTGTGATAAACTGTCATTGTCGGAATGTATTTGATTGCAAATCCTTTTTTGTTTGCCTTGAAACAAAATTCAATGTCTTCGCCTGCTGCGTTTGGAAAGTTTTCGTTAAAGTCAATGTTACTTGCAACTTCTTTTGTAATAGCCAAGTTTGCAGTTGTGCCATAAAGAAGTCTTTCGCTGTTTTTTAGTTGTCGTCCGTTTAGTGTTCCGTTTATGTTGTGATATGTCCCAAACCAACCTTTGTCGTGGGCTGGTGTGTCGCCCGAAAGAATTTGAAAGTCTTTGAACTCCAAAAACGCTTGAACAATACTTGAAGTCCAATTTTCAGACAAAATACAATCTGTGTCAGTAAACGCAATGATGTCTGCACCATTTTCAAGTGCAAGTGTTTTTCCGAAGTTTCTCGCTTTAGCGGGTCCCGAATTTTGTTCAAGTCTGTAAACCGTAACATTTGTAGGAAACGAAAAACTAATTGGCGAACAATCGTCAATTAGTATTATTTCGTTGGGTTGCAAAACTTGATTGCTTATTGATTGCAACAAGTTTGAAATGTCTTGTAAACTTTTTTCTGTGTTTAGAAACGTTGGAATTACAATACTCAATTTCGGATTTTCTGAAATTGTGTTTTTTATTGGTTTGGGAAATGCAAAATAATTGTGTCTGTTACTTCCGTTTCCACCATAACTTTTGAAAGTGAAAACTTCAACTGTCTTAGTCAATAAAAACTTGTAACGGTATGATTTGCCTTTTAGCTTTTCATACCAATAGTCCAAAATTTTGCCATATGGAAGATTTGAAAGTGAACTCATTTTTACATTCCAAGATTTGCACAGTTTTGACAATAGTAATGGTCTTTGTGAGAAGTCAGAAATTCTAACCTTTCTGGGCTGTTCCAAATTTCGTTTAGCGATTGTTTGAAAATGTTGCCGTAAACGTAAGGATTGAACATATTACAAGGCGTTGTTGTGCCGTCATAGAAAATACAAAGTTCTTTGTTTAAAGCTGGGCAACTTTGCATTGTTCCGTGTGTTTGTGTTGGTTTTGCAACTTTCAGTTGTATTCCCGCAAGTTGGTCGGGATACAAACATTGCAAAGTGGAATTTGCATACAATTCTGTTACTTTTTGAAACTGCTCTGAAATATCTTGATTTTGTTGATTTACCAACTCTACAAAAGTTTCAATTCCTTCATCTCTGCGAATTGTATTAAACAACATTTGGCAGTTGTTGTCGTGAGCAAATTTTGCGATGTCGTAAATACGATGAATGTTTGTTTCTTGAATTGTGAAAATAATAAATGGTCTGTTAGGCAAGTCTGATAAACGCTTTATGTTTTCTTCAATAAATTGAAACTTTGCACCTTTTCTAATTGTCGTCAATTCTTCTGCTTCCGAACTGTCCATTGAAATAAATAGTTGGACACGGTTATTGATTAGTGCGTCAAGTATTCGTTTGTTGTTGAATGAAAAGTTTGAAAACAAATTGATATTGACATTTGGATATTGTTCTTTGGTGTAATTTAAAATTTCAATGAAGTCGGGGTGAATAGTGCTTTCGCCACGACCATTTAAGCGAATAGTTTTTGTCTTGCCGCCAATTTGATGAAGAATGTTTTTGTAATTTTCAAAAGTCAAAAATTTGCTTTTGCTGTAAGGATTTACTGCTTTACCAAAGCCACACATACTACAACTCAAATTACAGTTGTAGCTCAATTCAACAATTATTTCTTCAAATTCTGTCATTTTAGTTTTGAGTGTTACATTTAAGAACCTTGCAAGGCAAATTACAAACTCGCATTTTTTCGCTTACTGAAATTGCGTAATCAGAAGTTAGAATTTCTGTCATTGTTTGGTTATTCAAATTGCCAAGCGGTTGCTTACAACCGTCAATCCAAGTTTGCTGAAAGCAAGTAAAAACGTCTCCGTTTTGCACAACTGATAAATTTCTATCTGCTGCAAAACATTGCTGTCCGTTGTCGGGAATTATTGCTTGTTTGTTTTCTGTTACTGTCCAAGAGCCTTCAAAGCCTTCGCTTATGTAATCTTGAATGGAATGAAAAACGTTTTTAGAATTTGCGTATTCTGCAACGTCTGCCATATGAGGTTGTGTTTCCTTTGATAAAACAGATTGTATGCTAATTTGTACAGGTGTCAAAACAGTTGTTGCATACTCAAAGTTTTTCAAAACTTTGTCGTGGGAATTTGTGCCACGCACAAATTTCCAAAACTCTTTATCCATTGTATCAATAGAAACAACAATGTGAATGTTGTATTTAGAAATGGTGTCAATGAAATATTTGTCCATTGAAACTCCGTTTGTAATAATTACTGTTCTGATATCTGTGTCTGAAATGCCATTCAGTATTTCAAAAACTTCAGATTTGAATAAAAGCGGTTCGCCACCAACAATGCAAAGTTCTTTTGCTGTCGGAATACTTTTTATTGCTTGTATAAATTTTTCGGTTGGTAATCTGTCGGCTTTGTCTTTGTATTTCCAATGTGAACATTTGGTGCATTTTTGATTGCACTCAATAGTATTCATATAGTATATGTTTGTCGGTATATACAAAGTTCCGTTTTATGTTTTGTTTGTTTCAATTTCTCTTAGTTGGGTGTCCGTCCTAAACTGACCGCCAACGGTTAAGGCTTGTAGCAGTACGGGTAATTGGAACTCGTCTGCCTGTAGCCGGACTTGAAGGT
>JAFDZJ010000384.1 GCA_018266965.1 Bacteroidota bacterium | reverse complement strand
TCAATCATTTCTGAGAGTTGTTTTTGTACATTCATTATATCTAAATTTTAAATCTCAAAGGAAACAAATTGAAGATTAAGGATTATTAATTTGTAAGCTCCCACACCTGTTCCCAATTTGAGATTTCCTGGGTTTAATGAAGAATGGAAAGTGAAAAAGTTGGGGGAAGTCATGGACTTCAAAGTAACCAATTCCTTTTCTCGTGAAAATTTGAATTACGAAATAGGAACTGTAAAAAATATCCATTACGGAGATATTCACACTAAATTCAGAACCTTATTTGATATTACTAAAGAAGTTGTTCCTTTCATAAATGAAGAAATAAATATTGATAGGATTTCTGATGAAAATTATTGCAGAGAAGGAGATATGATTTTTGCAGATGCTTCCGAAGATTTAAATGATGTAGGTAAAAGTATCGAAATTATAAATCTTAATTGCGAAAAATTGTTATCAGGTTTACACACCTTATTAGGAAGACCAAAATCAAGTGTTTTTCATTTGGGATTTAATGGTTATTTGTTCAAATCTAATTCTGTCAGAACCAAAATTCAAAAAGAATCCCAAGGGTCGAAGGTTTTAAGCATCAATGTTGGAAGGATTTCAAACATAGAATTATCATTTCCCTCAGTAAATGAGCAAGAAAGAATCACCAATTTATTAAGCTTGTTGGATGAACGTGTACAAACCCAAAACAAAATAATTGAACAATTAGAAACCTTAATTAAAGGCGTATGTCAGAAATTGGCAAATAATAAACCATGGCAAAAACAATATTTGCAAGATATACTTACTGAACGAAAAGAATCGAACAAAAATAATTTGCCTGTTTTTTCTGTTTCGGTTAGCAAAGGTGTTATTAATCAAATAGAATATCTTGGGCGTTCTTTTGCGTCAAAAAATACAACTAATTACAACGTAGTACATTTTGGTGATGTTGTATATACTAAAAGTCCAACGGGTGAATTTCCTTATGGAATAATTAAACAAAGTTTTATTAGTGAAAATGTTGCAGTTTCCCCACTATATGGAGTTTATGAGCCCAAAAATGTATATATTGGAAGTATTCTTCACTATTATTTCAATAGTTCAATAAACACAAATAACTACCTGCATAGTTTAGTACAGAAGGGTGCAAAAAATACTATAAATATTACCAATCAAAGATTTTTGGATAATACGATTTTTTTACCAACTGATGAAAAGGAAGTAGAAAATATTGCATCATTGTTAAATACTATTGATCAAAAAATCCAAACCGAAGAAGCAATTTTGGAGCAACTAAAAATGGAAAAGAAATACTTGCTACAGCGAATGTTTATATAAATTTTATACAAACATTTGTTGCAATAAAAATCTTTTCTGTTCTTCTAATTTTTGCAAAAGTTGGGTTTCAGTATCAATTTTTGTGTCAATTGTGGATAGAAAACTGGCGATTTTTTGTTGTTCTTCATGTGCTGGTAAACCTATAATTTCATTTGAATAGTCTTTAAAATAGATATGCGGAATTGTGCTTCCTGTCATAAATTTTGAAAAGTCAAGAGTACTTAAAAGGTAATATAGAAATTTCAAGTCAGACATTTCTTTGTTTTTTAGAATATCTAAGGTTCCCAAAACAGATGACTTTTCTTCACATAAAAAAAGCTTTCCAACACCTGCCCCATCTTTAACAATGGCAATATAGGGTTCAATTTCTTTATAAAAGTCTATTAACTTCAGCAGACCTGATGCTCCATAAACTTTGTATTCTCCATGATTTTCTTCCAAAGAATTTGCTGAAATATTGGATGATTTTTTTACGGCAATTTCACCTAATTTTCTTTCTTTCCAAATGAAAAAATTTTCTTGGTTATCTACTTTAAATCTCAATTTTTGTGAGAATATCTTTTTTGCCATCGCTGATTTTAAAACGCCTAGCTCCTCAATTATTTTGTTTTGGGTTTGGATTCTTTCGTCAATAAGTGATAGAAATGTGGCGATTTTTTGTTGTTCGTCAACACATGGAATATTAATATCAATTTGTTCGATTGTAGATTTAGAAAGACTTGGAACTCCAGATGCTTCATTATATTTTAACCAATTAATCTGTTCAAAAATATTATAGACGAATTTTGGTAAGATATTTTTAAAAGAATGAGTATAAAAAAGAGTATCAACAGTCCAAAATTTCCCATTGAAATACGAGGGTTTGTTAATAGTTCCTTTTCTCCCAATACATACACTTTCTCCTTCGTATAAAAAATCATCAACTGAAGTCATATACCCACCTGTTCCAAACACTGGTATAGTACCTTCTGATAAATGCTTGTAATCCTTCCCACTACCAATAGTCAAAATATGTCCTATTTTTTCTCTATTCCACTCCCCTTCAAACCCCGGAAATCTCAAATTGGGAACATTAGTTACTTTTTTCATCTAAAAAAGCAACTAAATTATAATTAAGGATTTAGAATCCCTAATGTTTTTTTATAATAGTTCAAAATATTTTTTAACACTTTCTATTTTACTTCATCTTCCAAGGTCTTTAAATCCTGTAAATCATATCCAGACTGTAAAAAGTAAGTTCATAATTTTTACCATCATTGGCAGTTGTAAAGTGATTCTCTACAACTGAATCGGCATCTAATTCATTGTCTTCTAAATATATTATTGATATGTTGTCTTTATATTTTGCTTTGAAGTGCTGGGCCTATCGAGACCATCTTCCTGACGTCAGGAAAATGGTCTTCTATTTCTTCACCTGCATTTTTGCAGGCATCTTTTGCTTTATGGGTTACTATTTCAAAGTTTTCCCATTTGCTATATCCTTATAAAGTTTGTAATTCCCTTGTGCTCCAGCATTCTAAACCTTCTAGTTCAGCAGCTGCATTTTCAAACTTTTCAAATAATTGAATGATTTCTTCTGATTTCATAATTTAAGATTTTAAACATCAATCAAAAAACAAGTCCCAATTCCTTGAAATACACATCAATCTCTTTGTCCAGTTCCGCTCTTTTTGCTTCTAACGATTTGATTTCCTGCATTACGGATTGAATATCGATTTCTTCTTCAGCTTC
>JAFDZJ010000383.1 GCA_018266965.1 Bacteroidota bacterium | reverse complement strand
GAAATGGGGAGAGAATTTTGAAAAACACTCATTGGTACAAAATGAATTATAGTGGCACACAAAAAGGAAAACCACAATTGGAAGAAGGTATTACCGAACTATCTTGGAAAGACAAACAAGCTATACAAAGAGATGTAATCCCTGCAACATTCAAAACTATCCAACTGATATTGACAGATGAAAAACTACAAGAAGAATAATATAAATTTTAAACAGGCTCTAAATTTTATCAATAATTTTTTCTAAAGCAATGCCTCTTGAACCTTTTATAAGGATGTTTTCAGAATGTATGTGGTTGTTTTCCAAATAAGTTGAAAGTTGTAAAGCATTATCAAAACTATTTTTATTTTTTTTGCAAATTTTAAATTCTGGGCCAACCGTAATTATTTCATCAAAACCCAATTGCAGGGCAAAATCCAGAATTGCATCATGTTCAGTATGACTTTCTACTCCCAATTCCAACATATCACCAAGGATTGCAGTTTTAGTTCCTTTGAAATTTTTAAAATTCAGTAAAGCTTCCTTCATAGAGCTAGGATTGGCATTGTAAGTATCCAATACCAAAGTTCGATTTCCTTTTTTCACAATTTGCGAACGCATATTAGTAGGAGTGTATTCTTCTATTGCTTTTCTTATAGCATCAAATTCTATTTGGAAATAAAGTCCCAAACTTGTTGCAGCACAGATATTGGTAAAGTTATAATTTCCAGTAAGTTGCGAAATAGCTTGTTGTCCTTGGCATTCAATACCAACATAATTTTCACTTGTAACAAGTTGGAATTGATAGTCGGAAGACTGGTCTCCAAATGAAATAGTATTGAAATAATTTTTAATTTTTCCAACTTGTATTTCATCTTTATTGTTGAATAATATCTTTTTATGATTAGTTTTAAGATAATCATATAGTTCGGATTTTCCTTTTATCACGCCTTCGACACCGCCAAAACCTTCGAGATGAGCTTTTCCAAAATTAGTAATATAACCAATGGTTGGTTGTGCAATAGTACAAAGAAATTCGATTTCTTTTTGATGATTAGCACCCATTTCTATCACTGCAATTTCATGTTCAGCATTTATAGAAAGCACAGTAAGTGGAACTCCAATGTGATTATTAAGATTTCCTTTGGTATATTGAACTTTGTATTTTTGACTAAGAACAGCGTGTATAAGTTCTTTTGTAGTAGTTTTTCCATTACTCCCAGTAAGACCAATAATAGGTATCGACAGATTATTTCTATGATAACGAGCCAAATCTTGTAGAAACAATAAAGTTGAAGGCACAAAAAAAATATTTTTTTCAATATTTTCAAATTCTTTTTGTTCTACAATTACCGCAATAGCACCTTGTTCTATTGCTTGTTCCGCCTTTGTGGCTGCATTGAAATTGTCGCCTGAAAAGGCAAAGAACAAATCTCCTGGCTTGATAGTTCTATTATCAATAGTTATATCCTTTGCTTGAAGGAATAAGTGGTAAAATTGTTGAATATCCATAGTCAAATATAAAAAAAACCTTCCAACAATGGAAGGTTTTATATGAAAATATAATAAGAATTATCTTCTTGTTCTGCTTTTTTCGATTTCTTTAGCATCTTGAGCTACACGGAAACCTATCCAACCAAATGCAGTATTTTGGTCTTTGTATCTTCTTTGTCCCGGATCCAACCAATAAGCTGTATCTTTCCAAGACCCACCTTTTACAACTCTTACATCATTGGTAAGTTGGGAAGTTCTTTCTTTGGTATCTTTTTGTAGAATTACTTTACCTTTTCCATCTACGAAAAATCTTTGTACAGGTCCATTATACATATTGTAAGTATTGGTACTATCTGCACCACCTCTATCATAGTCTAGAGAAGATTGCTTATCTCCATCTCTGAAATTACTATAATCGGCAATAGTTTTTCTTTCAAATTTTCCTGGAAGAGCTTTGTATAATTTTCTACCATCAGCAAGTGTGTCATATTTTAAATTAGCATCGTCCACTTTTCTATTGGTACCGTCGCCATTTTTAACAATAGTTTTCACTTTGCTACCTCTGAAATAATCTTTGTCGCTATAATCTGCATCTACAATTGGTCTATATACATCTGCAGTCCATTCGGACACATTTCCATACATACCAAAGATACCTAGATCATTTGCAGGGAATTTCTTAACATCGGAAGTATTGGCAGAACCATCGTCTTTCCAACCGGAAATACCAGAGTAATCTCCTTTACCGTTTTTGATATTGGCAAGTAATTGTCCGTTTTTACCTCTCAATTTATCGAGTTCGGATTTTTTACTTTCGTAGTTATTATACTGTCTGTTTTTCTCCATTCCTAGTGCTGCAAATTCCCATTCTACTTCGGTAGGAAGTCTGAAATCCGCTACTATATTAGCATTTGGAGCTCTATTTACAGCTAACACTCTTTGACTTCTGGTACGAATACCATTTTTATTTTGAAGTCTTTGCGTGTTGATGTAAGCTTGCATATCTGGGTCATTCGATTTGAATTTGTCCATATTGAAAGCTGTACCACCTTGGTTATTGGAGTCGTTGATGTACAAATCTTTGGAAATAACTCCTGCATCCATCAATGCTTTTTCGTTGGCTCTATCTGTCAACCAATCGCAATATTTGTTTGCTTGGCTCCAGGTTACCCCAACTACTGGATAATAATCATATTCCGGTGCACGATAATACATTTCGGAATTGTCATTTCTAGACAATTTGTTATCCCACATCAAAGTATCTGGTAATGCACCATTATAAATATCTTTGAATGAAGGATCCGCAGGAGGGAATACATATTTCAACCAAGTTGTATATTCTCTATATTCGTAGTTGGTAATTTCGGATTCTCCGATGAAGAAAGAACTAACTTGCATTCTATGAGGCGTGTTGTTCCAATCTTTCAAAACATCGTCTTTCACGGCACCCATTGTAAAGGTACCACCTTCTACATAGACCATTCCTGGCCATCCTTTTTGCTTTTGAGCTTTTCCGGTAAAGAACCAACCTTTTTGGTCGTTTGGTTTCCAACCTGTTTTACTGACAAATCCTTTGGTGCCACCGCCATTCTTACCTCCAGAACTACAACTGGTAAGTGCAAGAGTGGAACTTAGTGCTATTAAAGAAAATAACTTTAGTTTTTTCATAGTCGTTATTAATATTTTCAAAGTACAAAGAAAAAATAAATAATTCAATTAATCAAGTAAAGAGTTGTTTTTTTTTAAAACAATTTGAAATTAATTTTATCGTATCATTATATTTATTATAAAATTTTCGTTTATTTTGTAACCGAAAATACTTGATACGATTATTATGAAATTAAAACACCTTGTTTTTGCTTCTTTGTTTTGCTTTTCTTTTTTCTTTTCCCAAAAGATAAACCTCGATTGGCAGGGAGCTAAAACGCAACAATTCAACGAAACCAAATTCAATCTTCCTTTCTTAAAGAATTATGATTTTTCATTTGACCAAAGTAATATAATTATTCATACCCAACAAAAAAATAATGAAAAATATTTAAAAATTTCTGATTTCGTTTGGGAGAATGTTAGTAATAAAGATATTTTTGACTTAAATTCCTATGCTTTTCCAGAGGAAGAAGAGGCGGACATTAATTACATATACAACAAAGAAACCCGCTCTAGAGTTGCTTTGATACATGTGAATGCTTTCAGAATGTTCCAGGGAAAAATACAAAGACTGAAATCCTTTACTATAATAGAAGACCCAAAACAAAATTCTCCTTCTGCCAATAAAGTTGGTTCCACCAATAATCCACTTGCCAATGGACAATTTTTCAAAATAAAAGTTGATCGCTCGGGTATTTTCAAAATCACAAAACAGTTTTTAGTTAGCAATGGTATCAACCCAGCCAATATTAATCCTAAAAATTTCAGAATTTATGGAAACGGAGGAATTATGTTACCGGAATTCAACCAAGATCTTCGATATAGTGCTTTGCAAGAAGACGCAATACAAGTAGTTGGCGAAGATGATGGCGTTTGGGACGATGGCGACTACGCTCTTTTCTACGCACAAGGTCCGCAAGGATACAATCTATATGACCTTACCAATGGAAATGGTAAAAAAAGAATGGATACCAGAACGGACAAATCCCAGCATGTAAAAAATATTTATGAAGATTTCTCTTATTATTTTATCAATTTTGATATTGGTCCCGGAAAGCGAGTGCAAACAGTTGATGTAACTCTTCCATCTACATTAATTTCTCGTTATGACGCATATCAATTTGTGGACAATGATGAGAAAAACATTTTGAAAGTGGGTAGAGTTTGGGTGGAAAACACTCCATTTACCACCAACAGGAACATCGTTTTCAATACCAACTCTCCTATCTTACCAACAGATGACATTAGATACAGGGTGAGTGTAGCCTCTTATTTGTCCCAAGGAAACAATGTTACATTCAGCATTAATTCTCAAAACCCTATTATACAACCTACATCTGTAAATGGACAAGACTATGAAATAAAAAGATATAATGGTATTATTTCTAATTTTTCAGGAAACACTATTACATTAGGTATGAATCCGAATATTTCTGCTAACCCAAATGGTCTTTATTATTTTGATTATGCAGAGGTGCAATACAAAGAAAATCTTAACTTCAACGGGACCCAAATGAATTTTAGAGATTTCTCTATCCCTACTGGAGATTTTAACAAATATGGTTTTTCCATTTCCAATGCCAATGCAATAGAACAAGTTTGGGATGTTGCCGATGTTACCAATGCTACCAGAAGGGTTAATAAAAACACAGGAGGGAATTTCAACTTTGGTTATATCGCAAATAATTTTGATTTTAATAATGAATTTGTTGCTTTCCGTGCAGATTCAGCATATCAGCCTACATTTTTAGGGAAAATTGAAAATCAAGATTTGTCCAGTTTGCAAAATATTGATTATTTAATAATAACTGCTCCAGAAATGGTCAATCAAGCACAAAGATTAGCTCAATACCACCAAACCAAAAGTAATTTTGTTACCAAAATAGTAGATATTAACACCATATATAATGAATTCAGTAGCGGAAGCAAGGACATCACGGGTGTTAGGGATTTTGTAACAAGACTCAATACAGCACCTAGCTCTTTGAAATATATTTTTTTATTAGGCGACGCATCTTGCGATTACAAAGACAGAATTCCTAATAATTACAACAAAACCATCAGTTATGTTTCCGAGGAAAGTACCAATTTGGTTAGTTCTTTTATTACCGATGATTATATAGCAATGACTACTATACAAAATGCAGTCTATCTTGGAAATATGTTACCAAACATTCCCGTAGGCAGATTACCTGCTGCAACAGTTTCGGAAGCCACTTTGTTGGTGGACAAAACACTTGCCTACTACAACAGCAAAGCAGGACAATCCAGTCCATTTGGAGAATGGCGAATGAAAATGGATTTTGTAGTGGACAATGATGCAGATGGTGGAGACCCTTTCCATACCGTGATGAATAATGCGTTGGTAGATGTGTTTGAAGGAAATACAGACAAACCAGAATACAATATCAGAAAACTATACTTAGATGCTTTCCCAGCTGTAAGTACCGCAGGAGGGATTAGGTATCCACAAGTTAACCAAGCCATTTCCAATGATATTGGAAACAGTCTTTATCTATTTTATTTTGGACACGGTGGTGTTAATGGTTGGGCCCAAGAAAGAGTACTCACTTCACAAGAAGTACAAGCCGCAAATAATTATTCCAATATATATTCTAGATTTCCATTAGTATCCACCATCACTTGCGAATTTACACTTTGGGACAATCCAGACTCCAATTCGGTTGGCGAACAATTTTTGAAACTTCCAACAGGAGGAGCAACAACCATGATTA
This sequence comes from Bacteroidota bacterium, assembly GCA_018266965.1. GTDB lineage: Bacteria > Bacteroidota > Bacteroidia > Flavobacteriales > Weeksellaceae > Amniculibacterium. The sequence continues at coordinate 4,723 of JAFDZJ010000383.1, read as the reverse complement.
CTTCCAGCAGGGCAATTGCTGTGGATTATGGAATAAAATTCACAGACTATCTTACCAAATCATTGTTCAAACTTACCAATGATAATTTTGACACATTGGGAAATGCTTATCTGGACGCTAAACAACAATTCAATTTAGTATATGCTCCTGGAAGCAACCACATGAAAGTAAATTTTCTAGGAGATCCCGCTATGACATTGAGTAGGCCAAAAAGATTATTAGTGGTCGATCAAATAGACTCTCCTGTACCGGGATTGATAAGAGCATTGGATTTCGTGAAAATAAAAGGACACATCAACAAAGCAAATGGCACACTAGACACAAGTTTTAACGGAAGAGTTGTTATTAATATTTTTGACAAAAGACTAAACAAGCATACTTTGGTTCAGCAACCAATCCTCAACTATACCGAGGAAGGCGGTGCAATAGTAAAAGCTGCAGGATTTGCTGTTAATGGACAATTCACTGTGGAGTTTTATGTTCCGAATGATATTAATTACACCGTTGGAACTGGTAGAATGTTGGGATATGCAGACAATAAAAGTTTTGATGTTTTCAATAATCAAGCTGTGCAAGTTGGAGATATTAATCCTAATGGGGTAAATGACAACCAACCTCCGAAAGTGAAATTATACATGAATAATACAAATTTTGCTAATGGTGGGATTACCAATCAACATCCAATGTTGTTGGCATGTATAACCGACGATACAGGAATCAATTCCACTGGTGCCGGAATTGGTCATGATATTACCACCTATCTTGATGGCAACATTGTGAACACAATTGTTTTGAATGATTATTATTCACCAGGAGAAGGAAATGGTTGTTTGGCTCCCAATTTGGCTGAATACCAAAAAGGAAATGTTACCTATCCTTTTAGGAATTTATCTCCTGGCGAACACACTTTAACATTTAAAGTTTGGGACATCAACAATAATTCAACAACCGAGTCGTTAAAGTTTATAGTAAAAGATGAAACCAACCAACAGCTAATTATTAATCGACCACTGAATTGGCCAAATCCATTTACTGATAAAACTTATATACAGTTCGAACACAATTGTGATGATATATTGGATGTGAATGTGCAAATCTATACCATTACCGGTAAATTGGTAAAAACAATTTCGCAGGTAGTAATGTCCGAACCTTTTTTACAAGGATTTCGTACACCAAGACAGGCAATAGAATGGGACGGAAGAGATGATTTTGGAGATGTTGTCGCAAAAGGAACTTATATTTTTAAGATATTTGCGAAAAGCCAAAACCAAGAAAAATGCAAGGGTTCTGCCACTGCAATAGAAAAAATGGTATTACTAAAATAAAATTAAAATAATTATCTTATATTTGGAAAATAAAAATAACTATATGAATCTTACTAATAAATTATTGATAGGCTTAGGGATTAGTTTTGGTACATTGGCATTAGCACAAGGACCAGTTCTTACAGGTGCACCATTTCTTCGAATAGCTCCAGATGCTAGATCTGGTGGTATGGGAGATCAAGGGGTAGTAACTTCTCCTGATGCTTTTTCACAATTTTGGAACGCTGCAAAATATCCTTTCAGTAGAAGTAATTCCGCTGTAGGATTTACTTATACCCCTTATATGAGCAAACTTACCAATGATACTTTTTTGGTATATGGTGCTTATCATAAGTTTTTAGGAGAAGAAGAAAGATCCACAATCTCTGCCAGTGTCTATTATTTCAACATGGGACAGGTAGATTTAACTAGAATTGTCGGTACAGAAGTGGTACAAGAAGGTATTGCCAAACCCAATGAATTTGCAATAGATGTTGCTTATGGATTGAAATTATCCGACTCCTACTCCATGGCAGTTACCGGTAGATTTGTTCGCTCGGATTTAGCGGGTGGCTTCAACACCGATACAACTCTGAAACCAGCAAATACTTTTGCAGTAGATGTCTCTGGATATTACACCTCTCCTAGATTTAATGGTTTTGGAAATATGGAAAACCGAATAAATGCAGGATATGTAATTTCTAACCTTGGTCCTAGATTGGACTATACTGGAGATGAAAATTCTAGATCTTACCTGCCTACAATGGCTAGATTAGGTTTGGGATACGAAGTATTTATTGACGACCTCAACAAAATAAGTGTATCAGCAGAAGCATCAAAATTATTGGTTCCTGGACCTGAAGTTTCTGGTGTCAATCCTATCAACAACCAACCTATCTATGATATACCAAATGTGGGAGTAATGGAGGGAATAGGAAAATCTTTCAAAAATAAAAATAGCCTTATGTACAGTGGTGCATTGGAATATTCCTACGATAATATGTTTGCTGTAAGAACAGGGTATTTCCACGAAAGCGAAGAACAAGGTGCAAGACAATTTGCTACCGCAGGTATTGGTATCAAATATCAATCTTTTGCATTAGATGTTTCTTACCTTATCAATACATCAAAAATCAATTCGGCTTTGGACAACACATTAAGGTTCGGACTTACTTGGAATATCGGCGACGAAACTTCCAATGCGGATAGATAATATTTTTTTAAATTTTAAAATACTAAAAAAGGTTTTCAATTTATATGAAAACCTTTTTTTTTAATTAACCCCGAAAAGTTCCTTTGCATTTTCAGTAGTAATCCTATCGATTGTAGAAAAATCAACTCCATAGATATCCACCAATTTTCCGACTATCAATTCCAAATAACTACTTTCATTTCTTTTACCCCGAAATGGAACCGGTGCCAAATAGGGAGAATCGGTTTCTAATACTAATTTTTCCAATGGTATTTCTTTTAAAAACTGATCTATTTTCCCATTTTTAAATGTAACAACACCTCCAATACCCAATAGAAATCCCAAATCGATTGCTTGTTTTGCCTGATGCAAATCACCAGAAAAACAATGAAAAATCCCACGAAGTTTAGGATGATTTTTCCTTTCCAAAACTTCAAATATTTCATTAAAACTTTCTCTACTATGGATTACAATTGGCAAATCCCTTTATATCGCTTGGTCTATTTGCCACTCAAAAGCTTTTATTTGTATATCCAAAGTAGATTGATCCCAATACAAATCAATCCCAATTTCTCCGATAGCACAAAATAATCTTTTATCTAAATATTTTTCGACAATTTCCAACTCTTTTTTCCAAGTATCTGGTTTAACACTACAAGGATGTAACCCCATCATTGCATGGATTTTCTCTGGATATTTTTTCTCTAAAGCCAACATATTTTCATGGGTATCTGAATCTATTGCTGGTAAAAAAAAACGAGTAACTTTTTTTTCTATTGCTCTAGAAATTGCTTCCTCTCTGTCTTGATTGAATTCTTCGGAATACAAATGAGTGTGGGTGTCTATCATTTTTTTATGTTATGAAGTGATGGGGTGATGGGGTTATGAGGTGATGAGGTGATGGGGTGATGTTAGTTTCAAAAATTCAACTATTTTGTTTTACACTTTGGAAAATAGGGTGTGTAACTTTTTGTTGTTGGCTGCGTATTTTTTGTTCAATATGGGCTAAAAATTCTTGATGAACTATACTATTTTTGTCATGTGATTGGTGTTCTTGTGATTTTAAAATTTTAAAATTTTCCTGAACAAAATCAATACAGTCATCAAAAAAATACGCATTTTTGAATTTATCAAAAATAAAATTGACAGCTTGTTGATTGGGGTGCAACATATCCTCTTTATAAAATCTATAATCTCTTAGTTCGTCCATCATAATTTCGTAAACTGGTAAATAATGGCAATTTTGTTCGTTTTTTATAACCTCATAAAGGTTAGATATAAGTAAGGATTTGCTAATATTGTTTTCCGTCCAACCGTCTTTGGAATGTCTAACTGGTGAAACTGTAAATAATATCTGAATGTCGGAAGGACAAAATTCATTTATGATTTGTATAGTTTCCAAGATAGATTGTTGTATTTCATTGGAAGTAAGGAGTCTTTTGTTAAAAAATTTTCCTGGAATCTTATGGCAATTGGCAACTAATTTCTGTTTCGGCAGAAATTCATATATATAGGAAGTGCCAAAAGTGATTATTACCCATTTACTTTCTTTCAAAAACAAATTTGCATCAACAATATTATTATTGATTTTAGACAAGACCGCTTCCAAATTTTGTCCATCAAAAGAGCTATGATGATCTAATGAAATAAATTTATCTTTATAAGAAATAATATCTTTTTCATCAAATTTTTTTTTGAAGCTCAAAAACTCAAACTCATTCCGTATGGAATATGGATTAAAAATTGTACCGAATGGATTGTTGAGGGATTGGATTTGTCCATTGGATAAAATTTGATGAATTTCTGTTGCAAAACAGGATCCGATGGAGAATATCTTATCAGATTTCTCAATTTTTATTTCTGAATTTCTTATTTCAACCTCTGTTCGAAACTTCATTTCTTATTTTTTTGTGCAAATAGTTTTTTTCCATTATAAATTGATATTACCAAATGGATTCTGAAACCGTCATAAATAATTTCATAGGGTTTCACCCTATGCTATGACATTTTACCACTTCGTGGTATTTTCAACAATTTCATTCATTAATTAATTCATAGGGTTTCATCCTATTCTAAAATACAATTTCATAGGGTTTCACCCTATGCTAGGATATTTTACCACTTCGTGGTATTTTCAACACATTTATTCATTCGTTCATTCATAGGGTTTCACCCTATGCTAGGATATATTTTCATAGGGTTTCACCCTATGCTAGGATATTTT
>JAFDZJ010000382.1 GCA_018266965.1 Bacteroidota bacterium | reverse complement strand
AATAGTGAATTTATTTTTTTAAATTAATAAAAGATATTTCTCATACTAATTAAATCGACCTAGTCCAACTTCATTATCCGAAAATTGAGTAATTATTGTTAAATCCTTATCTTTGCAAAAAATTTCACTTTTCAACATGACAAAAACAGGAAGAATAGAATTGATGTCGCCAGCAGGAGATTTTACCTCACTACAAGCAGCAATTGACAATGGAGCAGATTCGGTATATTTCGGGGTAGAACAACTCAATATGAGAGCAAGAGCTTCTATGAATTTTACCATCGACGATCTCCCTGAAATTTCTAAAAGATGTTCAGAAAAAGGCGTGAGAACTTACCTTACCCTCAACACAATAATCTACGACCACGATTTGTCTATTATAAAAACATTGCTAGACAAAGCAAAAGCCGCCAATCTAACTGCGGTTATCGCTATGGATCAAGCTGTTATTGCATACGCCAGACAAATAGGAATGGAGGTACATATCTCCACCCAAATCAATATTACCAATATAGAAACTGTAAAATTTTACGCACTATTTGCAGATACTATGGTAATGTCCAGAGAACTTAGTATCTCCCAAATAAAAAAAATATGCCAACAAATAGAGAAAGAACAAGTCAAAGGACCATCCGGAAATTTGGTGGAAATAGAGATATTTGGTCATGGTGCTTTGTGTATGGCTGTTTCAGGAAAATGCTACCTGAGCCTTCACTCTCACAATTCTTCCGCTAACAGAGGAGCTTGTAAGCAAAATTGCAGAAAAAAATATACCGTAATAGACCAAGAAACAGGCTTCGAGATAGAACTGGATAATGAGTACATGATGTCACCAAAAGACCTTTGCACCATTGGTTTCCTAGACCAAATCGATGATGCCGGTGTAAAAGTCTTGAAAATTGAAGGAAGAGGTCGAGCTCCGGAATATGTTGCCATGGTTACCAAATGCTACAGAGAAGCTATTGATAGTATTGCAGATGGAACTTTTTCCGAAGAAAAAGTGAAAATTTGGATGAATGATTTGGAAAAAGTATATAATAGAGGTTTTTGGGACGGTTACTACCTAGGACAAGAATTAGGAGAATGGTCTGCAAATTCCGGATCAAGCGCAACCCAGAAAAAAATATACATAGGAAAAGGAAAACATTTTTATCCAAAATCCAATATTGCCGAATTTTTAATAGAAGCCTACGATTTATCCGAAGGAGATACCGTACTTATCCAAGGTCCAACAACTGGTTCCCAGGAAATGGTTGTTACAAATATGATGGTCGATCAAAAAGAAAATACTTCCAAAGGTGTGAAGTCCGATGTAGTAACATTCAAAACCGATTTCAGAGTAAGACCAAGCGACAAGCTATACAAAGTTGTGCAATCCGAAACCGTATAATAGACAATGGTTATTATTACTTTGCAAAGGGACAAATGTATAGGTTGTAATTATTGTGCAGAATTTGCTCCGGAATATTTTCGTATGTCCAAAAAAGACGGCAAATCAGTCCTGCTAAAATCCACAGACAAAAAAGGTTTTTTCACATTGAAAACTCCTTTTCATACCGCTTTGGAACCTTGCGAAAAAGCAGCAAAAGCCTGCCCTGTAAACATAATATCGGTAAAAGAAATTTAATTTTTTCTACAATACCTCATGTTGAAATCACAAATAAGGAAAGAATTTTTACAAAGAAGAAACAACCTGTCTTCCACAGAAAGAGATAAGATGTCTCGACAGATTTTTGAAAATTTTATTTCTAAATTCCCTTTGAAAAGTGGACAAAAAATACACCTATTTTTGAAAATGGACAAATTCAACGAAATAAATACTCAATTATTTATTGATTATTTTTTTGAAAAAGGGATTAGAATTTTTGTACCAAAAGTATCCGGAGAAAAAATAAGTTCCTTGGAACTATTTCCTTCTACTATCTTAAAAAAAAATAAATGGGGAATTTGGGAACCAGATAATGATAATTACTACCCAGAAAAAGATTTCGATTATATAATTACCCCATTATTATACTGCGACAACAAGGGAAATAGAGTTGGGTATGGAAAAGGCTATTATGATAGTTTTTTCAGAACACTAGAAAAACCTGTTATCAAAATAGGATTGAATTATTTTGCTCCGGAATTTACAATATCCGATAACAGAAAAGAAGATATCCCATTGGATTATTTAGTTTTACCAGACGAAACACTGTCTTTTTTAGGTTTGTAATAGAAATTGACAAAGTAAAACTTAAATTCTTTTTTGAACTGAACAGGCGTAGTTTTCAAAATATATTGTACCGTCTTATCATAATTTCCAATATATTTTTTGTTCAAACCGAAATATTCCACTTTGAATTTTGCCAAATCCACCGTGTCTTTACCTTTGATTTCTTTACTCACTTCTATATTTCCGACTTTGGCTTCTTTTACCTTCAAGCTATCCATTTCTTTCAATGTCTTTGCAATTTTGGACGAATCTGGTTGAGCAAAATATCCCATCATTTGTTCATAGATTACCGAATCTATTTCTGTATCCTTATTTCCATTGGTATATAGAGCAGAAAGATCGTACAAATCCTGAATTTTTTGTTTCGTAATGAATTGTATAGCTTGCAAACTATCCATTTTTGTAACAGGATAGGACTTTTTGTTATTACTTTGTCTCAATTTATCCAAATCACTTTTTTCATCGGACTTGTTATTGCAAGAAACAACTAACAATATCGAAAATGCTAAAAAAAGTAGCTTATTTACTATTTTCATTGCTTGTAATTTTAAATTTTATCATATTAATTTTACCTTTCTTATCTCCTACAATATCTATCACATCAAGATTTTCCAAAGAAGTAGTTGGTAATGTTACCAAACTTATATATCGTTGCTTGTCCATGGTTTCAACACCATACTTCTCATTATCAAACACTTGATATATAATTGCATTATTGTTGATAAGATTGTCAAGGTTTTCTCTTTTTTTCTTTAAATCTTTTATGGATTTAGAATAATAATACAACATAATTGCATAATCATTCGGTTTCAGTTCTATACTTTCAGTTTCTGGTGCGGTGGTCAGATTTCTTTGTATAGTATCCGATTTGTAGTAAGGAGAGGAAACTACCATTGTAAGTTCCTTATTTTTAGTAGTATATACAAAAGGCTGGTTAGGAAGTACCTTTATAAGGATAGGAGATTCGTTTTTGTTAAGGATTTTCACATCCAAATCCGCATTTATATTACTATTTCTATCAGCATCTATAAATTTATAAGTATATTGTTTGGAAATAAATTTGTCCTTAAAAGCAAAAAAAGTAACCAAACACAATAATATTACAGAAAAAGCAACCCAAAAATATTGTTTTACAATTGAATTTACTTTTTTCTTTTCATCAATTGTATGAATTACTGGATTAGTGCTAATTAACTCATTATCAGTATTTCTATTTTGTAAAATAAGAATTTCTTTAGGCGATTCTACTGTTAAAAGATTAGTTTCTTCAGAAACTTCCACTCTACTTGGTAATTTTTCTGTTTCGTTGATAGAATCAATATTATTTTCTTCTAATTCAATTTCCTCAACAGACTCATTTTCGAAAAGATTCTTCTTTTTGAATTCGTACCAACTAGCATAACCACAGTATATACTCAACAAATTAAGCAAATCTATCCTAGGAATTTTGGTAACAGGTTTGGTTTTAAAATAAGTATAAAAAGACTTTTCTGAAATATTGGCTTTTGCAATTTTTCTTAAATCTTCTTGAAAATATATAATATCAATTCCCTTCCACTTAGAAATTTCATCATAAGAGGGGTTATGTTTTGTTAAATATTGTGCTTGAACTTCGTTTTTCAGTTGCTCGAAGTGTAAAATATCCAATGGGTTCAAATTTATATTTTATTTAAAATATTGGTTATCAGTATATTTGTTTTGTAAATCATTTTACAAAGATATTACAATTAATTTTCTATGCAAAATTTTTTTCTTGCCATACATTTGTCCTGTTCAAATAAACGAACACAAACATTAAAACAATTTTAACAAACAAATTTAAATTTTAATTATTATGAAAAAATCATTGTTCGTAGCTGCTATCGCTGCAATCTCTCTAGTTGCTTGTAAAAAAACTGAAGCTGAAAACACAACAGCAAACGCAGACTCTACTGCTACTACTGCTCCAGCTGCTGATTCTACTGCAACTCCAGCTGCTCCAGCTGCAGACTCTACTGCAACTCCTGCTACTACTCCAGCTGACGCTGCTACTAAAGCTGCTTCTGATGTGAAAGCTGCTGCAACTGATGTAAAAGATGCTGCAAAAGGTGCTGCTAACGAAGTTAAAGATGCTGCAAAAGAAGTTAAAGAAGCTGTTAAAAAATAATTAACAACCTCTAACAAAACTAACCGTTTCTGAAAGGAAACGGTTTTTTTATGCTTTTTTTTGTCGTAGTATTTCATAACTAGCGATTGCAACTGCATTACTAAGGTTGAGGGAATCAATTGTTCCGACCATAGGAATTATTATATTTTCGGATTTATCCAGCCAAAAATCACTAATACCAGAATGTTCCGTACCAAATAGCAATGCAACACTCTCCCTTAAATTTATATTTTGAATTTCTTTCGCTTCTTTACTCATATAAGTGGAAAAAGTTTTTATATTATTTTTTTGCAAAAACAAGAATGCTTCTTGGTTAGTACAGCTAAATACATTCATACCAAACAGACAACCGACACTAGATCGGATAACATTAGGATTGTACAAATCTGTTTTGCTTTCGGCAACTATTAATAAATCTATCCCAAAAGCTTCACAGCTTCTAAGGATAGCTCCTAGATTCCCTGGTTTTTCTATTCCTTCTACAATTATTACAGACGAGTTTTCTTTCGGTAGGAAATCCATAAGACTTTTTTCCGGTGTTTTGTACAATCCAACAATACCTTCTGTACTTCCTCTGTACGCTATTTTTTCATATACTTTTTCGTTCACCAAATTTATTTTCCCTTTGGGCAAATCATCACCAAAGATATTTTCACAGAGAAAATATTCTATAATTTCAAAACCAAATTGCAATGCTCTTTCGTTTTCTTGTTTGCCTTCCACCACAACAATTTTAGATTTTTTCCTAAATCTGTTATCATCATTCAGCCTATAAAGAAATTTTATTTTATCATTTTGTAAGCTCTCTATCATATCTCTATTCTAAATCTTAACCTCAATCTTAACCTTAACCTCAATCTTAACCTTAACCTTAACCTTAACCTCAATCTTAACTTTACTCTTCTTCCGCTCTGTTCAGGATATTATCGGGTAAACTTTTTTTAGCTTTTGCTCCCATTATTTTTAATTTTTGAGTGCTAACAACCAAATTTCCTTTTCCGTTTACCAATTTATTCATTGCAGATTCGTAATCGGACTTTGCATCGTCCATTTTTTTACCAAGTTTTATTAAATCTTGTACAAAGCCTTCGAATTTGTCATACAAAGCACCAGCTTGTCTTGCGATTTCTATGGTATTGTCTTGTTGTTTTTTATTTGTCCACATACTATCGATAGTTTTCAGCGTTGCCAAAAGAGTTGTGGGAGTAACCAATATAATGTTTTTTTCGAAAGCCTTGTTATACAGTTGGTTATCTGTATTAATAGCTAAAGCAAATGCAGGTTCTACAGGAACGAAAAGCAATACAAAATCTGGACTTTCTATTTGATAAAGATTTTGATAATTTTTTTCGCTTAACTGTTCAATATGTCTTTTTAGAGAATTCAGATGTTCTTGTAAAAATTGAATTTTCTGTGTGTCATCTTCCTCGTTTACCCATCTTTCATAAGCGTTGAGCGAAACTTTGGAGTCAATAATCATTTTTTTACCATCGGGTAAATTGATGATTACATCGGGTTGCAATCTTCCATCTTCTGTATTGTGGCTTTTTTGCACTTCATATTCTCTGCCTTTGTCCAGTCCAGATTTTTCTAAAACATTTTCAAGGATTAATTCGCCCCAATTTCCTTGGATTTTATTATCGCCTTTTAGTGCTTTAGTAAGGTTTACAGCTTCCTTACTCATTTGTTGGTTTAGTTCTTTCAAGCCAATAATCTGTTGTCGAAGTGCAGCATGATAGTCTATACTTTCTTTATGTGTATTTTCAACTTTTTTCTCAAATTCCGATATTTTTTCTTGTAAAGGATTCAACAATGTCTTTATATTTTGTTGATTTTGCAGTGTGAATTTCTCGGATTTCTCTTCCAAAATTTTATTTGCCAAATTCTGAAATTCTGTTTTTGCCATTTCTTGCAATTGTGAAAGCTCCTCTTTTTGGTTTTCCATCAATTGTTGTAAATGGATATTTTTTGCATTCAAATCGGATTTTTGAATTTGCAACTCGTTTTTTTCTTCTTCAATTTTTTTTTGATGAATAAAGTGGTTGTCAATTTCCGATTGCAATTGTTCTATCTGTTGGATATTATGTTTGTTGTCGGACTCTAATCCGGAAGTTAATTTTTCCAGGTTAATATTTTTTTCAAAAATAGACTGATAAATTTCTTTCTCCTTATTCCAATTTTGTTCTAAATCATTTAATTTATCAATATGATTATCCAATTGAATTTTGAGTTCAGTTTTTTCTAAATTCAAACTGTCGTATTTTTCTTTGGAAATATGGTTGGATTTCAAAATGAAGTATATCGTGAGGCTACCCAAGACAATTCCTATGATTATGTATAAAATTTCCATTTGTACTAAATTATTTTTTCGTGAAAATCTTCTATTTTATTAACATTTTCTACTATTATTCCAAATTTTTTCTTTGATAATTTGTTTAGACCAGAAACAAAAATTTTTT
>JAFDZJ010000381.1 GCA_018266965.1 Bacteroidota bacterium | reverse complement strand
TTATTGTATATACAAAGAATGTTTTGCCAAATCTTTGTTGTAAAAAGCTCCCTTGTTTTCAGTCATTTCCAAAGACTGATGGATTACCAAATAGGAAATATCCACCAAATTTCTCAGTTCGGATAGTTGTGGAGAAAGGATAGCATAGTTGTACAATTCCTGCACTGCTTGGTATATTTCTGCTTGTTTCTTTTTTGCCAATTCCAATCTTGCATTGCTCCTAACTATGCCTACCAAATCACTCATCATTTCTTGTAATTGCTTTCGGAGATAGGAAACCAACACCATTTCGTCCATTATTTTCATGCCTTCTTCATTCCATTCCGGGATAGATTTCAGGGCGTCAAAATTGAAGTTATTAATTTTTAAAAGTTCTACAGTTTTTATGGCAGCATTGTGTCCGAAAACCAACCCTTCCAATAAAGAATTTGATGCCAAACGATTGGCACCATGCAAACCAGAATTGGTACATTCTCCAACCGCAAATAGGTTGTTGATAGAGCTTTGTCCATCTTTGTTTACAACAATACCCCCCATGAGATAATGACAAGCGGGTACCACCGGAATATATTGTTGGAAAGGGTCAATACCTTCGGATAAGCATTTTTGATAAATATTAGGAAAATGTTCAACAAATTTTTCTTTGTCCATTTTTTGACAATCTAGACCCACAAAATCGTCGCCGGAGATTTTCAGTTCGTTGTCTATAGCTCTAGCAACAATATCACGGGAAGCCATTTCCTCTCTTTCATCATATTTTTGCATGAATGGTTGTCCATCTTTGGAGCAGAGTTTGGCTCCATCGCCTCTTACGGCTTCGGAAATCAAAAACAACATACCATCTAGTTTGGAGTACAAAGCTGTTGGGTGGAATTGCATATACTGCATATTGCTCACTTTACCTTTGGCACGGTGTACAAAAGCAATTCCGTCTCCTGTGGCAATAGTAGGATTGGTAGTGTTTTTATAGACATGACCGGCACCACCAGTTGCTACAAGGGTTATTTTGGCTGTTATTTTTTTAATATTTTTATTTTTTTGATCCAGGATATAAGCACCGTAACAGTTTATTTCATTTTCAACCATTGTTGTATTTGGCACATGGTGTTCTGTAAGTAGGTCTATCACATAATGATGGTCCAAAACAGAGATATTTTTATTTTTGTTAATGGTTTCCAACAATGCTCTTTCAATCTCGAAACCGGTAATATCCTTGTGGTGTACAATTCTGTTTTCGGTATGTCCACCTTCTCTGCCTAATTTGTAGTGGCTGTTGTTGTCCATATCAAAACGGGTACCCCAATCTACTAATTCTTGGAAACGGGCAGGACCTTCTTTTATTACCATTTCTACCACCTCTCTGTTGTTTTCTCCATCACCGGCTCTTAGTGTATCATCGATATGTTTTTGGAAATTATCGTTGTCAAAATTGGTAACAACTGCCAATCCTCCTTGTGCATATTTGGTATTGCTTTCGTCCTCGTCGGATTTGGTAACGATGATAATCTGTGTTTCGGGCATTTTTTCCGAAATTTTTATGGCATAAGACAATCCGGAAATTCCGGAACCTATTACAAGTACATCTGTTTTTATCATGAGGTCTTATTTATTTTTAAATATTTAATATTTTTCCGATTTCAAAATGTCGGAAAGATACCGAATGACGAGTTTTTTTTGAGCATCACTCAATCTAGAATTTGGGTGATATACCATGTATCCTGCCATTGGCATCCTGTTTTGTTCCAAATCGGCGATGGCATTTTCCAGCATATTTTTCTTCAAATCTTTGTTATAAGTTGCCCAAACCGAAAAGTTAAGATGTTCTCTACCCTCGTTGATATGGTCTTTTATAGCCCAAGAAATTGGAGCGATATAAGCATAATCCGGATAGATAGTTTCATTGGAATGACAATCATAACAGGCAGATTTCAATATTTCCTGTACGGTAGAAGGTGTATTGAAAATTTTCACAAAATCCTCATTTCCTTTTACAGGAGGGTTGTTTCTGTCCACCGGTATTAGTTGGATTAGCCCTAAAACTAGTAAAATAATCCCTATAATTTTCAAGATTTTTTTCATGGATTTCTTAATTTCAAATTGTTACCATCTGATGATTTGGTAGGACTTTTCAGTGTTGGAATTTTGTTTTTTTCTTGCTTATTGTTGTTTTGCAACGAGCTATCATTTTCCAAGATAGCATTTGCAGAAGTATCTAGGGATTGGTTGTTATTAAGATCCCAGGTTTCTACCATCTCCCAAAGTGGTTTTACAATGATGGGTTTGTAATACACTTTTGCAGGTTCGGCAAACTGTCGTTTTTCAAAGTTTGCTTCGTCCCAAACCCCATTTTTATTTTCATCAATAAAAATTTTAAGATAGTAAGTTCCGGGTTTCAAAATATCGAAATCTACCGTTGCTGTTTCGGATTTTTTATGATAAACCACTTCATCTGCTCCGTTATAAAGTTTTAGCCAAAATGGAGCATTGGGCAATGGACTTACTGTGATTTTTACCCTACCAAAATTTTCAATTCCTTGTGAGGTTATATCCCAAAGATATGATTTGGAATTTCTTTTATAATAAGAATTTACTGTTTCTTTTGGTACTATTAGTTGGTATTTTTTACCGGGTTTGAAATCGGATTTCACCAATATTTGATTGGGATTGGTAGGCGAAATAGTTGCAGTAAACGGTTGTACAGTCAAACTATCCATTTTCAGAGTCCATTTTTCGGTGTTAATGGAATTCAATTCGTAATTGGAGTTTATTACAAATTTTTCTTCTGGAGCCAAGTTAGTTTCCTCACTATTGAGGGTCAAATCGTCTTTGGATTGTGCTTTGTAAGTTATGGTAGTTTCTTTTTTTGGCAAGTCATTTATTTGGTAAGAAAATTTCAAACCTTCTGGACTTTCCGTTCCTATATTTTCTTTATGAGCATCAAACCAAACTGTTGCACTATCGGAGCGGGATTGGTGTATGATTTTATAATCTTTTAACTTGTCGGAGATGGGTTGAATTGTTATTTTTTCGGGATTTCCTTCAAATAGAAATAGGACACCTCCGATACTGTTTTTTATTTCTTTCAGTTTACTATTTTTTTGAGCTGGAAAAACTGGTAATTTAAGACCAGAAATATTTTTTTCTAAATCGATAGGTTCTTTCAAAAAACCCACTTTTTCTTTACCCATATCATAAATAGAGTTTCCATTGTCGTCCTCGAAGGCGATGATATAATATTTGCCTTTGGAGAGGTAGTTCAATTCAAAATAACCATCTTCATCAGCTTTGGTAATGTAATAGGGTTTTTGCTTGTAATCCATGCTGTCTTTTGCCGGATACAATCCTACAACAATGGGTTTGGCATCTCTTTTATCTTTTATTTTCAGGGCATCTTTTGCTTCGCCACTTATGTAGAGGTCGTCCAGTTTTTTACCAGTGGAAAATGCAAAATTGAAATAGGAAAGTACATTGCCTTCGTTGTTGTCGGCTATGGAATTTCCAAAATTGAAGTTATAGGTTGTGTTGGCTTTCAGGGTGTCTTCCCATTGTATAAGGACAAATTTGTTTGCCATATTAGAAGGCAAAATTCTTTTTATTTTTTTGATTGGCGGAGAAATAGTAAGGTTCTTATTAATGTCTTTCAGTACTATGTACTTATCAAAATCCAGCCTTAATTCCTTGGTATTTAGCCCAACATTTACCCTAGTACTATCGATATTGGATCGGAGGAATTTTGGTGCCAATGTGTCTTTTTTGCCTCCAACAGGAGAGCCAACTCTAGCACAGGATATGGACAATAAAGATAATGCAAAAAGTAAAAAATAATTCTTCATTTTACAAATTTAGAAATTATTCTCCGTTTGTATTGTCGTTGGCACTGTCTTTTTCTGATGCAGATGGATTGATAACCTTGTCCAATCTTTCTTTTTCTGCCGGAAAATCTTCAAAAAGCCCAGTAAGTGTAAGTGCCGTATATACCCTATTGGAGTATTTGTTTCCTATGGCAATTATGGTAACATCGGAGTTTAGCAAGTGTGCAAATACCGAGTTTGTCCCGTGCCACCAACCATTGTGGTAGGTAAGTTTTTCGTTATTGTCGAATATTTTCATTCGGAAGCCCAAACCATAGTTATTCATACCTTTCTTCTCGTTGCTGTATGGTTGGAAAATCATTTTTTTCAAATCAGTATTCAAGAAGTTTTTGGCATAGAGGGCTTTGGAAAAATTCAGCAAATCTCTTGGTGTTGTATAGACATTTTTGTCGCCATATATTAGGTCTAGTCTGTCCAAAGGATATAGTCTATTGCCATTATTATAAAAAGATTGTGAAGCCGTAGGAATGTCTTTTTCTTTGAATATAAAAGTATTTTTCATGTGTAGTGGTCGGAAAACCATTTCTTGCATGGCTTCTGGAAAGGCAACACCAGTAACTTTTTCTAGGACAAGTGCCAACATTGCGTAGTTGGTATTGCAATACATAAATCCTGTATTGGTTTCCCTTGCCAATTCGGGTTTGTAACGAATCATCAAATCCAGAATGTCTTTATTGGAAAGGAATTTTTTGGATATTTCTTGTGGTTGTGGTTGTATTTTTTCTATAAAATTTTCATATTTGGGCAACCCACTTCTTTGGCTCAATAGATGGAAGATTGTAACTTTTGGATACGGAAATTGAGGGAAAAATTTTGTAACAGGGTCGTTTAACGCTAATTTTTTTGCATCTATCAATTTCAAAATTGCCATGGCTGTCATAGTTTTGGAAACCGATGCTACATGGAGTGGTGTATTGGCATCTATTTCTTTGGAGTTGTTTTCTCTGGCAAATCCACGGTATTTTTCTATGATAATGTTATCGCCTTTGGCAACTAGGAAAGAGCCACTGAGGTTGCCATTTTCCCAAACTGTTTGGTAATAATTGTTGATAATGGGAAGTATAGAGTTTTCATTTTCCAAACGATTGTCTTTATCGGAAAATATTTTATCTAAATTTACATTTCCAAAATTTGGAAGTTTGGATTTGCTTTCTTCAATATAATTTTCTTCTTTTTTGCATGAATTAGATAAGAGGGTTCCTAGCAAAAATATGATAATTCGTTTCTTCATTCTTCATTTATAAAAAATCGATGCAATTTAGGATTTTATTGTCTGCAAATGGTCTTTGGTAGGCAAGATTAAGATTTTTTTAACATCATTATTAACAAAAACCTTTCTAAAAGTAATTTTAGAAAGGCTATGTCTATGATTGTTTTGAATTTTTAGTCCAGATAAATCCCTGCCCAACTTCTGTATAGTGGCAATTTGAAATCCGAAAGATAGGAAATATAGGTGTTTTTGGAAAAATCGAAAACTTCTATTTCGGTAGAAATTTCTTTGTTTTTGATTGCGTTTCTAAAATCCTGTAGCTTCATAGTTTTTACCGTTTGGTTTTCTACAAAACATGCTTTCATTCTATCAAAAAGTCCCAATTGGTATTCTTGGTCTATTTGTTTTAATAGTCCATTGAGGGAATCTATTGAGCAACCAGAAGTTTGTACTTTTTCCTCATCAATAGAAATGATTATAAATTGGGAAAAATCTATTTTGAAAGAGGAGGAAAGTGATTTTCCATGGGCGTTCCACGAGGGAAGAAAATCAAATAGTTTTTCGGTAATTTCTTTCACTTCTTTGGCAGACATTTGTCTGGAAGCGGGATAAATTAATATTTTATAATCGTTGGTTTCTACAATGGTAGATTCTTCTATTTTCATTTTTTAGGATTTTTATAATGGTTATAAAGTGTAAATGTTGCTAAACCCATAAGCAAAACGCTGGAAAGACTTCTGGATATTCTTCCTCTGTCGAAATTCAATCCATCGTCATAGAAACCTATTAGTAATAATATAATACTGGCAATTAATATAAACCAAGCAACACTTTTACCCATATTATTTTTACAAATCTTCGGCTTCGGCTAATAGTTCGGCGATGTCTTTTACCACAACATCTTGTCTGTCCACACCTTTTACTCCATCGGACATCATGGTCATACAAAACGGGCAACCTGTTGCGATAATGTCTGCTTTGGTTTCCATGGCTTCTTCGGTTCTTTCTATATTGATGTCTTTTTTACCTTTCTCTGGTTCTTTGAACATTTGGGCTCCACCTGCACCACAACATAGTCCGTTGCTTTTGCATCTTTTCATTTCTACCAATTCTGCATCTAACTTACTTAGTAGTTCTCTTGGAGCTTCGTATTCGCCATTGGCTCTGCCCAAATAACAAGGGTCGTGGAAGGTTATTTTTTTACCCTCGAATTTTCCTCCTTCAATTTTTAGTCTTCCTTCGTTCATCAAATTTTTCAAAAATTGGGTATGGTGCAACACTTCGTATTTGCCACCCAACTCTGGATATTCATTGCCTATTGTATTGAAACAATGCGGACAAGCTGTTACAATTTTTTTTATTTGATAAGCGTTCAGAATTTCGATATTGGTAAGTGCCATCATTTGGAAAACAAATTCGTTGCCGGCTCTTTTGGCAGGATCACCTGTGCAAGACTCTTCCTGACCGAGTACTGCAAATTCTACACCTATATTATTCAGGATTTTGCAAAAGGCACGAGTTATTTTTTTAGCTCTATCATCAAAACTTCCAGAGCATCCTACCCAGAATAGTACTTCTGGCATTTTCCCTTCTGCGGCATATTCTGCCATTGTTTTTATTTTGAAATCCATTGGTTTTTATTTAAAATATTACTATTTTCAACAATAATTTTACTTATTAATTTTCGTTTGCCCAATTCAATCTATCCGCTTGGTTGTATTGCCAAGGAGCAGCGTTGTTTTCTATATTGGACATCATTAGGTTTAGTTCTTGTGGTGCTGCGGATTGTTCCATTACCAAGAAACGACGCATATCGATAATAATAGAAAGTGGGTCAATTAGTATTGGACATTCTTCCACACAAGCATTGCAACTTGTACAAGCCCATATTTCTTCTTTGCTGATATAATCTCCAAGAAGTTTTTTGCCATCATCTACAAATTTTCCATTTTTATTAATGTTTTTTCCAACTTCTTCTATCCTGTCTCTGGTTGCCATCATTATTTTTCTTGGTGATAGTTTTTTTCCTGTAATATTGGCAGGACAAGATGAGGTGCATCTTCCACATTCAGTACAAGAGTAAGCATTGAGTAATTGTACTTGGTTGAGGTCGAATATATCTTCGGCTCCAAATTTTGCTGGAGGTTCGGCATTTTCTGTTGGTGCAGCGTAAGGGTCTGCATTTGGATCCATCATCAATTTTATTTCTTGAGTTACCGAAGCTAGGTTATTGAATTTTCCTTTTTTTTCTAAATTAGCGTACCAAGTATTAGGAAATGCAAATATGATGTGGAGATGTTTGGAGAAGTATAGGTAATTCATAAACACCAATATCCCAACAAAATGAAACCACCAAGCTCCTTTTTCGGTAAACATAAGAAATCCATTGGAAAAGTTGAACCATTCGAATATTGGAATCATAAATAATTTTGAAATTGGAAAAGAACCTACTTCGTGAAAAACTCCTCTTTGTTGCAATAAGAAATCAGCAGAATTCATTTTGAAAAAAGCCATCATAAGAGCAAATTCTATAATCAGAATAATATTGGCGTCGCTAATTGCCCAACCTTGTAGGTCTTTGG
>JAFDZJ010000380.1 GCA_018266965.1 Bacteroidota bacterium | reverse complement strand
GAAAAATCATCATCTAAAACAGAAATCATATAATTGGTTTTATGCAAAGGTAGGATTTATAAAAAAAATATTTTATTTTTGTTTTGAATTAAAGACAAAAGAAAGGAATAAAAATCTAGGAAATTTACAACTGTTAATGGAAATTCTTAGTAAATCAAAAAGTTAGCGATTCAAAAATATTACCCTAACAAATACAAACAACAGTAGATTAACAATAATTTAAAACAATGTATGGAGCAAACAATCAAAACATTAATTTACATTCACGCATTTTTTGGTGGACTTGGTTTAATAACAGGAATAATTAGCATTTTGGCTAAAAAAGGAAGACTTAATCATAAAAGGGCAGGGAAAATATTTTCATATTCAATAATAATAAGCTCATTGGTTTCGCTTTTTGTAGCAAGAATGCCAAATCATGAAAATTTATTTTTGTTTCTGATAGGTATATTTACAATCTATTTGGTATTAGCTGGAAATCGTGCATTGACACTTAGGTTTAAAAATGAAGCAGACTGGAAAGATAACTTAATCTCAGGCTTAATGTTCATTATTTCCACTGGAATGGTTTTACTAGGGATTTACGGTTTAGTTCAACAAATTGGCAATAGTATTTTGTATTTATTTTTTGGAGCTTTTGGTTTATTTTTGACCATAAAAGATTTTCATACTTTCAAAACTTTTACACACAAAAAAAATGCTTGGTTAATAAATCATCTAGGAAGAATGAATGGTGCTCTTATCGCTTCGATAACTGCATTTTTTGTCGCAGGATTAAACATTCAAACAATTTTTATTTGGTTTATACCAACTATTTTAGGAACATTTTACATTATTTTTTGGAGCAAAAAACTGACATCCAAAGCTAAACCCTTTCATTTAAGAAATGAAGAACAATAAATATCATCAACATCAAGAAAAATTTCAATTAGAGCGTGTTGTTTTTTTTAATGATGCGGTTTTTGCTATTGCTATAACATTATTAATAATAGACATAAAAGTTCCTGAATTTCACGAATTAGAAATTTCAGACAAACAGTTGTTGTATAAATTATCTAGCTTAATTCCTAAATTTATTGGATTTATTATCAGCTTTTTTGTAATTGGACTATACTGGTTAGCTCATCACAGGATGTTTAAGTATGTAACATCCGTTAATCAGAAATTGCTTTGGGCTAACTTATTGTTTTTATTACCAATCATTATTATGCCTTTTAGCACCAGTTTTTTAAGCGAATTTTATTTTAGTAATTTAAAACTTCCATTTGCTGTTTACACCATTAATATTTGTTTGTCAGGGGTTTTTAGTTTCAGATTATGGAAAATTATTTCAGACCCGAAAAATAAAGTAAGTGAACCAATTGATAAAGTTATTATTAAATATAACACAACAAGGGCATTAACCATACCCATTATTTTCTTACTGACTTTCTTATTTTCCTTCATTACTTTTTACTACTTTATTATTCCACCTCTTATACCACTAACAACAAAACTCATTACAAGACACTATTTTAAAAAATATCCAATTGAGATGAACAAACATTATAATGAAAGCTGAAAACCAATGCACTCTACCGCTAACCAGCAGTTTAGCAAAATGGATGGTTCAGAGTTAAATTCAATGCCTGTTCTTCGATTGAACTTTTGTGCAAATTTATTGATTTCATTTACTACACCTTGAAAACCAACCGATTTGTTAGCAACAATGTGAGCGACAGAGCATAATTTCACAAAACTTGCCGACAATTATTAACTTTGACAAATAAAAAAAGAACCAACTTAAATCAAAACACTATGGCACATGTAGCAATTTATCTAAACTTCATGGGTAACACAGAAGAAGCTTTTAACCATTACAAAAAAGTTTTCAAAACTGAATTTTCAGCACCAATTATGCGACTTAAAGATATTCCTGCACAACCGGGAATGCCCGAACTTTCTGAAACCGACAAAAACAAAGTAATGCATGTAGCATTACCAACTTTAGGTGGAACAGAAATTATGGGAACTGATATGCTTGAAAGTATGGGTCATAAATTAACTGTAGGAAACAATGTTACCATCAGTTTAAACCCAGATAACAAAGCAGAAGCTGACCGCTTATTTAATGAACTAACTGACGGAGAAAAAGACAGCGTTCCACCACATGATGAGTTTTGGGGATATTGGGGAACATGTAAAGACAAATACGGAATTCGTTGGATGTTTAACATCACAAACCAACCACTACAAAAATAGAATTGTACCATGGGAAATAACACAGTTTCACTTCATCGGGTTTTCAAAGCAACTCCCGAGAAAGTTTTTAAGGCATTTGCAGACCCAATTGCACAAGCTTCATGGCTACCACCTTATGGTTACTTATGTACAGTACAGGAATCAAATTTTAAAGTAGGCGGTATCTATAAAATGTCGTTCACGAATTTTTCTACAGGGAACAGTCATTCATTTGGTGGAAAGTACATAGAAATTATAACGAATGAACTTATCAAATACACAGACAAATTTGACGACCCGAATATGTCCGGCGAAATGACTACTACAATTTGGCTTACTAAAGTGTTATGTGGGACTGAACTAAAAATTGTTCAAGAAGGTATTCCTTCTATTATTCCAACAGAGATGTGTTATTTAGGATGGCAAGAGTCGTTGGACAAGTTAAAGAAATTGGTAGAACCTGAAATTCCAGATATGTAAAAATAGGAAATACTGCTGACAACAAGCAGTTTTGTAAGAGCTAGGATGAAGTGCAAAACTCAACATTTGTATTTCCATTGTGCGGAAGTGCAAAATTCAACTTTATTTCTTATATTTCCCAAGCGAAGCTATTAGAAATTAATTTTCTTTTTTTTTTAGCTTTCAGAGAAACCACCTCTAAGATTCAATCAGAAATAAAATTAACAAAAACAGAAAAATGGAGCATACTTATAACAAAATTGCAGGTAAAGACACTTCTAGACTTATCGCAATAAGCGATGGAGTTTTTGGT
>JAFDZJ010000037.1 GCA_018266965.1 Bacteroidota bacterium | reverse complement strand
TTTTGAAAACGCGTGGCTTCATCGTAGAGTTCAAATATTTTATCCAGATCTTCAGGCAGAGAGGGAATAATGGTCATTAAATGCATAATAAAATTAAGATAAGGCAAACATAAAGAATAGAAGAACACTATTATCTACTTAACATAATATTAATTAATTATATGCGAAGAACTAAATTTTTTAGAAACTACTTAAAATGTTCCATCATCAAAAATACCTAAATCAACTCTTTTTTGCCTTAAGACAAATTTGCTTAATTCTTTAAATTCATCATCATTACGAGGTGAAAAAACAGCAGCAACATTTAGCCCATCCGAAACTTTATAATAATAGTTTTTAGTATTTTTATTAAATCCAGAAGAAATAAACAAACTATCCTTTGTTAAAACACTATATGAATGCTGATTTTTTTCCTTAAGAAGTTCTCTTATACCTTCAGATTTATTATTATTATCATCTCTCCAAACTTCACCATAAAGCACAATTTCAATATCACCTTTATGATAGTAGGCATTTCGGCGTGAACCATCCTCTGGAAGAAAGGCAGAGAAACCGGGAGGGCAAAAAAGTTGTGCGGAAGTGGAAAAGAAAAAAAACAGTAGGAGAGAGGTAACAAATAGTTTCATACCATAATTTTTGCGCTAATATATGGTAGAGGTATTAAATAACAAAATTTAATCTTTAAAACCGTAACGAGATAAAATATTATTACTTGTTAGATAATAGGGATTAACTATTTTTTGACCATTATAAAAACCGGCCTTAACATTAAATCTTACAAGACATTTTAAGGCATCCTCTCTATTATTAACACGAAAAGTGAACAACCGCCTTATACCTGTTTTCTTTTCAAAATCATAGAACTTTATATAATTAGGCATTTAAAAGAAATTGAGCCCTAACAGATAAGAGCGTTTTTAGATTGGAGCGTTTTTTAGGGTTAATTTTTCACTTTTTTTAAGGGCTGCTAATTGAATTTTTAGGATAATTCATAAAATGTAAATGGTTTTTCACAGGCGCAGCCCTAT
This sequence comes from Bacteroidota bacterium, assembly GCA_018266965.1. Lineage (GTDB taxonomy): Bacteria > Bacteroidota > Bacteroidia > Flavobacteriales > Weeksellaceae > Amniculibacterium. The sequence continues at coordinate 6,722 of JAFDZJ010000037.1, read as the reverse complement.
TATTTTACCCAATATTATACCTTGCTTCACCTAAATCTAAATTACCAGCTTTAATTGGCGGAACAATTGGAGGTGATTTTACTCCTCCGGTACCATCCAAAATATTCGGAATAGAAGAAGGAGGCACAATATCCGGCTCAAAATTTTGCGGAACGATACCGGGAGTTTGTACAGCTTCACCGGCATTTTGCAAAGGCAAATCATTTTCCGAACCTTCCAATTTTGCAGCAGAATTAAATTTATTTTTTACAAACGAATACAAAAAATTTATTACCAGACTACAGAGAATTATAAGACCTACAATTTTTAAAATTTTTTTCATTTTTTTTTATTTTTTAAAAGACCCAATTTTATTTATACGAGATAAAAAATTTCCTGATATATTACCAGAAAAATTACCAACATTATCCCCCAAAACTTTAACGCCAAACATGGAACTAAACAACCCGGATGCTACACTAGCAGCACTCAATTGTTCGCTTGTATATTCACCCACAGGCGTAGTACCAGAAGAATTAACAACAACGGCAGACTTTTTAGGCTTAACAATTTTAATTTTATAAAATATATAAATTATAGCAAGACCTATAATTACCAACGGCAAAATTTTTTTATTTTTCATTCCTTTCTACTAAAATTTGTAAATATATTTTCTCCAGAGGCAAAACATCAAGAGTAACACCACCGCCGACCTTTGCGAACTCCGGATATTTTTTGGCGGCAAGCTCTCCCAAATAATCCGGAGAAATAAAATATTTATTTTTTGGGAGCATTACTAAATCTGTGAGGCTTAGAACATCCACAGTAAAGCCAACACCATCAAAAACACATGGGTACTTTTCTATTTCGTCAATACTATAATACACCTCTTGTGTTCCTAAATTACAATACACCTGATGCCTAAAATCATAATCAAAAGTAGTTTTATTAAAAATAAAGCGATGCGGCTCGTTTATGATAATTTCGGAAGCATTCCCGGCCAATTCAACTATTTTAACTTTATACATAAAAAAAATAAAAAACCCGCAGGGGCTTAAATAAAGAAATAAAATTTATACTGTTTTATCTTTTCGAGTTGTATATTTTCTAAAAAGAAACAAAACACCCTCTTTTAAGAAAGGCGACAAAATACCAAGCGAGATAATTATTAACTGCTGATTAAAATTATCTGTGAAAGGCAACGAAGCACCAACAGTACCACCAGTAACAGAAACTGCACTATCTACAATATACTTTTCTTTCATTTACAGATAATTAAATTTCGCTGAAACCTCACTTATACGGTTACCTAAAAAATACGTTAGGTCATTTTGCAAATTAGAACCTTTATACGAGTTATACCAGTGATAACTATCCTTTTGCATTGTTAGAACTTCCAAATAATTTATATTAAATTCTCTAAAAAGATTATTAGGAATACTATTTACAAGCTCAATAATAGCCGTTTCATCCTCCGTAAATCCATCAAAGCACAAGCCCCACAGCGTCAAGGCAGAACCCCGTAAATTTAACGCCTGCCCATTAACATCAAGGTACCCGGAACCATTACCATAAGCCTCAATTAACTTTTTACGCCGCGCATTTTCTTTTATTTTATCTGCAATACCTTTATAAATTTTATAAAGAACATAAGCACCAACAAATACAATAATAACACGCGCGTAGTCCGGAAGGTTATAATATAATTTTTTCAAATCACTTTCTTTTTGCTAAATAATAAATCAAGCCTACAATTGCGACAACAAAGAGGATAATTCCAAAACTAATCCCTGTAGTTTTTTTTTTATTGTAGCTTTTACGGCAACGGGGTCAAGTTCTTCATTATACCTTTGAGGATTGTCAATGATTTCTCTCAAATTAGGGTCGAGATAGTTATTCTTTACTCCTTTTAAATTGGCAATATAACGGTCTTCTGGGTCATCAAAATAACCCCCTCTTTTTATAAGCGAAACAAAACTATCCAGAGTTGAAGCCCTCAAAGCATTCTCATAATTAATTTTATACATAGATGCTATGTACATTGCACAATCCCGCACACTTTGAAACCTAACATAATAACTTCCCTCATTATTGCCGCGTGGAGTTCCACGATTAATAACAACACCATTTTTTACAGCACCTTCGCGCATAGTGTTATTATTCCAAGTAATACCACCTATATTATTATTATTTAGAAAGTTAGGAGTTGCAAAAACAGCCCCGCCATTTAATTTAGTTTCATAGGCATTTTGACAAACAAGCAATGCAGCTATAAAAACACTAATATCCTTACTTCTATATAAATCAAACAACATTTTTTGCATTGGGTTGTTTATTACCCTAGAGTCAAACGCCATAATTTTTTATTTATTTATTATCAACTTCCGGATATTTTTCCTTAAGCCGGGAAGTGAAAAAATTTATTGTTTCAGCTAGGATAATCACCAAACCTAAGTATTTAGTAACTACACCCAAAGCCTTTAAAACACTACTAATGTTTTTCATGTTTAACGATTTTTAGGCCTCAAATACGACCAATAATTTTGACCTGGTGAAGCAACCATTTTTAAGTTAGGCATCCAAAGAACTCTTTTTTGCTTATTCCACCAGCACCAATACAGACGGCTACCAAAGCGACTTTCCACCTTAGCAACCATTGCAATATATTTTTCTTTGTCTTTTTGTGTTTGATACTTATCCTTTGCAACTGTAGCAACAAAGGAAACAAGACCATCCCTTTTCGTATACTTCCAACCGTGTATAATTTCTTTTACAACACCATTGCGAGTAACAGACTTTTGTTGACAACCTGAACGCTTTTTGTTTCGATTGTACGAGCCATTATAATTCAGCATAGGAGCGGAATTTGATTTTTGATAAAAGTTTGTTTTATACCTGCTATAATTTTGCATAATTATAATTTAAATGATGCTTTTTTTCTTTTTACAAGCAATACGACAATAACAGCCGCCATTGCAACAAATGCAACAATAATTTTTTTACCGGTTGCAGTTGCCCACATTTGTTTTAAAAATTCCACGTTTTTTATTTTTTAAGTTTTAAAATGTAAATTGTTAATCCGACTATTACAAGTAGAGGAACAAGCAGCGAAAGAAAATTAACACTTTCCGCCTTAGAAATTCCTATATTAGTATTACTACTAAAATTACCACCGTTAATATTAGAAGCATTTGCACCCGTTGAATTGAAAACACCAATTCCACCTACAGCACCACTAATGGCAGCACCGGCAGCCTGTTGGAGATAGGGAAGTACTGAAGGATTTGCCCCCGGCTTAGAAACACCGTATTTATTATAATAAGCTACATCCGATAAATTTTTTCTGTCAAATTCTTCTTGTGTAATTTTCATTTGCCCCTGCCCTAAAACGCCACCTGTTGCAGTACTTGCAGCATTCCTGATTAAATTGCCAACAAAAGTGCCACCCGGTTTACGACCAAATATATTTTGTAAAAGCCCCATAAGTTACTTTTTTGCATCTCCACCGAGAAGCTGAATAAATTTATCTACAGTTCCGCCAATGGGAGTGAAGGTTGCAACATCCCTAATGGTATTTGTAATTTTTGCAAAAAGCGTTTTTTTGCCATCCGAACGCTTAAACCACCGTTTAAACATATTATTTAAATATTATTAGAAAATTTGGTTGTGGGTAGTATAAATTTTTATTTTACTATCATCAAGCGTTTTTATTTTAACTGAAAAAGCCTCTGATATATCTAAGCTCAACAGCCTTTTAAAACCAAGAGTTAAAACGCCTTCACCGTCATCCACCGTAACCGCCATTACGTCAATATCCCTACCTTGAGCACAAAGAAGGTCGTTTTTACCATCATTAATAATAGATAGTTCAGCTTCGTTGTAAGTACAAACTTTACCGGGAAAAGTAACAGTAATTTCTTCAATGCCATTTACACCATCAGAAACAGGGATAAAAATTTCCGTTTTATTATTAATAGAAATCTCTTTTGTTCCCTGAATAATAAACTCCTCAACAACTTTTCCAATATTAGTATTTACCGGAACATCAACCGCGTAAATATCCGTTACCGCATCGGCAGGAAAACCTTCATAAGAAATGCTAAGATAACCATCCGTTGGAGCAAGAGCACCAAAATCAGACAGGTCTATACAACCGCTTAGCTCCGTATTATTTTTTACAAAATAACCCTCACCAAGCGCAGACATCTCTAGTGCGTGGAGCAATAACATTTTAGGAAGAATTGTTTTTGTGCCAGATTTTGTTGAAACCTGCACAGATATTTTACAAGTGTCAAAAGTCTCTGCATTCCCACCGGAAGCACTACTAATTTTTATAGCCAATTTCCCGGCCGGCACTTCCAATTGAATATCTGATTTAAACGTTCCTGTTGCTGCTTTTAAAAGATGCATTTTTAATATTTTTTTTGCTTTAAAAACCAAAAATGAAAAACTTTATTTTAAAAATGAAAACACCTTTACCACTTATTCCACTAATTGCCATTTTTTGGAAACTTTTACCTTGTATAAAATTTCAAAATGTTCCGGAAGGAGATACATAACATTTAATTTTTGTTTATCCGTTTTTATCATTTTTAAAGCCGTCTTATAGCAAACACCAAAACGGGCCATATAGAATTTAGCAGTTAGCATAATATTATTTAACTCTTTTTTAATTATTGTTATTTTTTTATTTATAAAGTGCCTTGAGTAATCAAGTATATTAATAAACGGAAGATCCGCCCGGCATGGAGGCAATATGCCTCTAATGATTATTTTATTAATCTTTTTCAGTTCTTTAAAACACTTATCAAAAACATTTTTTTTATTATTTATCGTAACGATTTCGGCATAATCATTTTGGTAAATTTTTGGCTCAAACACTTCTCCGGTATTTTTATTTACATAGGTATTATTTCGCGGCTCTTTACAAAATTGATAATCTGTTTCCGTAACAATAGATTTTGTAAATAATTTTGAAACCCCACGGCTACAATGCCAAGCAGAACACCAGAAGAAAGCGTTATTTTTTGTTACATATTTTGTAACATATGCTGCAACACCATCAACATTATAAATCTTTTTTATATCAAAAGGATTCAAAATTTCTTGCACATTATTTTCTTTTACACATTTGCTTATATCTTCAAATGAATTACCGGAATTAATAACACCTGCATTGTTTTGTATTTCAACCCAAATTTTGTTACATTTTTCAACATCGAAAAAGTTGTTGCATATAATATGAAAATGAATATTAAAATTTTCCTGCCTTTCGGCAGTCCAGATATATTCAAATTCATATTCTTTTCTCATTCGTGTTAACATTGTGTTTAAACACTCTTTACCTAACCTATCATTGACTTTTCCAATAAAGCTAAGAGTAACGAAGGAAAACCGATTTTTATCCGAACATTCAAATAAGGCTTGTGCCTTCTGCTGAATTTTTTTCTTAGTCCTATTCGATAAAGTACGAGCATTATAACAGGAGCCTGTTAAACTATGTTTATAAGAAAAAATATATTTTGGATATTCACAGCTATCAACTTTCAAATCTACCCGAGATATAGTAGTATTAGTCTTATACGGACTAATTAAAACACTATAATTAAAAGGCTCACAAATTCGCTTGTTTTTTTTCTTTAAAACATTCAGTAAAGAACTATTATAAAAAATGGGAAATTCTTCTTTAGTAGGAACATAAGCAGTAAAAGAAGAATAAGAACCTGTATATAAATGCATAATTAAAATAAGCTTAACTGTTGAATGGCTTTTACATCGAACTTAAATCCAAACGTTTCTACACACCTAACAACATTATTAATTCTATCAAAATAAGCAACAAGAATAGGCGAGGGGCTTGTTTTTGTTATTTGAACGCAGTAATCATAAGCACCTCTATACGTTGAAAAGGTTTTACCATCATGATTTTTCTTCATACTCATATCTAATTTGAAAACTATATACATAATTGCTATTTTAAATTATTGCTATACACAAAATTCCGTTTGAAATATTGCGCATTAAATAAATCCATTAAAAGCATTTACAATTTTCAGTTATGCTTATAATTTGGATAAATAAATTTACTTACAGCCTCAACTACAAAGTGAAGAATAGTGTTATTTGCCTTTGTATTATTCAGAAATTTATCTAATGCCTCTTTTGTACTTACTGTATAAGTTTTTGTACTATGTTTAAAATACACAGTTATTCTGTAATACGTTTGCTGTTTTGAGTAGTCCCGAGCCATTTTAAAATTTATTTTGGTTTAAAATTTCATTGTATCTTTTTAATCTATTCCTGCAAATAATTTCATTCTCTGCCTTCAAATATTTATCAACCTTCTCAATCAATTGTGATGGCGAATCATAAAATAAATTATAGGTAAAACTTGACCGTAAAGATGGAAAACGAACAACTACACAATCATTTTTAAAGTGTAGTACTGCAGAATTATAAATAACAAGGCCTAAAGCATAAGTATGATGTATTTCAGCATCTCTCAAATACTTTAGAAATCTTCTTTTTAACAAAGTACTATTATAAATACTTAACATAATATTAATTATGGTTTAATGCCATGGTTTGTTTTCAAAATGGTAGTTTTGCGCATGATCACAAATCTTGATAAGCTCAAAATCAAAGAACTTAATAATTTACAAACACAAGCTGCCGACCTTATTTCAAATAATGATAACCTTGTAATTCTTGCTCCAACCGGCTCCGGAAAAACAATTGCATTT